>ONSW01000052.1 GCA_900320595.1 uncultured Eubacteriales bacterium
GCGGCGCTGTGCTGGCAGCTGTTCAAGCCCTATAAGGAATCCGACAAGCTCACGACCGAAGTCAAGGTCTGATCCAAAACACGCAGCATAATCCGTCAAAGGAGGTATAAAAGATGCTTGCAACCGTTATCCTCTCACTTGTTATCGTCGCGATCGTCGCTCTGATCATCCGCAAGATGATCCTTGACAAGCGCGCAGGCGTCTCCTCCTGCGGCGGCAAATGCGGCGACTGCGGTCTTTGCGCCGGCGGCTCCTGCTCCGCAACGCACAAGATCAAAAACTAAGGAAGATAGAGAGTCATCTCTTTATCCCCTCGCCTGTATACGCCCATATGCAGGCAACGCACTCACTCTCTCCATGAGGCTGCCCCTCCGGGCAGCCTCGACTTATTGAAACATTGGAGGCAACAACATGATCAAGACGACCGTAAAGATCGACGGGATGGCCTGCAGCATGTGCGAGGCGCATATCAACGACGCGATCCGCAAGGCCTTAAGGAGAGCGTCATCCTCTCGGAGACGCCGATCGACCCGGAGGCGCTGCGCGCCGCGATCGACGCGACCGGATACACCTATCTCTCCTCCAGCTCCGAGAGCTATGTGAAAAAAGGAATCTTTGGATTCTGACTATTGAGAAAAAGAGCCGACCGCTTTCTATGACGCGGTCGGCTCTTTTTGGGATATGCTTGCATTCGGCGCAGAGGCGTTGTAGAATAAGGCCAAAGCGGCACGCCGCTCTTTCCGGGCTGCGTCCTGCGGCCGCGGAGACACCGTACCGACGCACGGTCACGGCGGTAAAGCTGAAAGGAGAACCGACATGGGCCTTTTCTCATCTCTGACCAACAAGAAAAAAGCCGCTCCGGCCTTTGACGCGCAGACCGAGGAGGCGGCGCTTCGCTGCAGCATCTGCACCGGCGAGCAGACGGCCGGCTTCCGCAACAAGAACACCGGCCATTTTCGCGAGGTCATGCTGATCCGTTCCCCGGCCGACCTCGACAGCTTCAAGCGCGAGTACGGCGTGGAGGACGTCAAGAAAATCTTTTGAGCTCTCTTTACGAATTCACATTTCCTCGCACATTTATTCACAATTTATCCATTGCTTGGAAGTGAAGGATGTTATAATGAACTCACGAAGGCAAATACTATCGTTATGATAAAAAGGAGAATGCATCATGGATAAGAAAAATGTCAACGATATCCTGGAAAACCTCAAGTCGCTCGTGAAAAAGGGCAACGTTTCCCGCATCGTCATCGGCAAGGACGGCAAGGAGCTCGTCAACGTTCCCGTCAACGTCGGCATCGTCGGCGGCGTCGTGGGTCTGGCCGCGGCCAAGTGGGTCGTGATCGCCGCCGTGCTCGCCACCGTGGGCTTTGGCTGCACCGTTCAGGTCATCCGCGAGGACGGCGGAGTCACCGATGTCCTCACCGAGGAGCAGTCCGCCAAGACCCGCGCCAAGGCAGCTGAAGTGGTCGAGGACGTCAAGGAGCGCTTCAATCTTGACGAGGTCGTCGAGAAGGCTGCCGACGCCGTGAAGGAAGCCAAGGAGAAGTTCAGCTTCGACGAGGTCGTCGACGCCGCTGTCGAGGACGTCATCCCCGACGACGAGCCGAAGAACGAATAAATTTCCATCATAACAGCAAAAGGCTCCCGCCCATATGGGCGGGAGCCTTTTGCTGTCAGGGCGGGAGTTTTTATATCGGTTTGTTCAGCCGTAAACGTCGTTGGTATCGACGAGCATGATCTCCACGTCAAAGACCTCGCCGTCGCGCCAGATCGTAAAGGTCATGGTATCGCCGACGGAAAGCTCCTCCTTCATGGCGGAGATCTCGGCCGTGGTCGAAACCTCGACGCCGTCGACCTTCAGTATTTTTCACGCGCCTCGTCGGGGATCGCGCCGACCGTGATGCCGATCGACGGCCGCCCGGTCACGCTGCCCTCACGGACGATGATGTTGACAAGCTTGACCACCGTTGACGAGGGGATCGCAAAGCCGATGCCCTCGATGCTCGAATACGACGACATCATCTTCATGTTCGTGATGCCGATCACCTGGCCGTACATATTGAAAAGCGGGCCGCCGGAGTTGCCCTCGTTAATGGCGGTGTTGGTCTGCAGCAGGTTCATGCTGTGGCCCTTATAGTTCATCCCGCGCTCGATGGCGGAGATAATGCCGTCGGTGAGCGTCATGCGGAATTCCTCGCCCAGCGGGTTGCCGATGGCGGCCACGCGGTCGCCCACCTCAAGCACGGTGCTGTCGCCGAACGCGGCGGGCACAAGTCCCTCCGCCTCGATCTTCAGCACGGCGATATCGCTGATCGCGTCGGCGCCGACGAGCTTGGCTTCGTACACGCTGTCGTCAAACAGGGTGACTGCGGCGCGGTCACATTCGGCGATCACGTGGGTGTTCGTCAGGATAAGGCCGTCGGTCGACAGGACAACGCCCGTTCCCCAGTTATAACCGCTCTTGCCGTTCTTATAGCCGGAGATGCCGACGATGCTCGGCGCGCAGACGCGATAGAGCTCCTGCAGCGTGATCTCCTCCCCCGCCGGCACGACGGCGCAGGCAAAGTCGATCGGCAGCTCGGCGCGCTCAATATTGATGACGGTGCGGCTCGAGTCGGTCGTGGTATAGAAGTTCTCGAAAAACTCGCGGTAATCATCGGGCAGCGTTCCGTCGTCCTCGTTCGGCGGCAGGATGAACTGGCCGAAGCCGGAGCCGTTGTTCTCCCCTCCGTTATTCGTCTCCCCGCTCTTCGGCGCGTTCCCGTTCGGGAACAGAAGCGCCGAGCCGACGATCAGACCGACGATGACCGCGACGGCGATCAGGCCGCGCAGCCAGGTCCTGCTCTTCTTTTTTGTTTTTTCCGGCGCCGCCTGCTGTGTTTGCAGCGGCGCGTACCAGCTGTCGCTTTCGCTGACGTACCAGTTACTCATACTTCATCCTTCTTTATCGTGTGTGATAGCAGTTCCTCACTCCGCCAGCGGCAGCGTGAAGACAAACTCCGTTTCGCCGTTTTCGCTTTTGACGGCGATGTCCTCGTCGTGGCTGTTGATGATCGCCTTGACCAGATACAGTCCCAGCCCGACGCCGGATTTGTCCAGCGAGCGCGAGCGGTCGGACTTGTGAAAACGGTCGAAGATAAAGGGCAGATCGTCCGCCGGGATCGTCTCGCCGAAGTCCTTGACGGAGACATAGGCCTTGCCGTCGTCCTTATACAGGCGGATCGTGAGACAGCTGTCCGGCGCTGCGAACTTCACGGCGTTGTCGATCAGGTTGTAAATGACCTGGGTGATGCCGTCGCGGTCCGCGCGGACCAGGATATGCTGATCCGGCAGCTGCGGGTCGACGTCCAGACCTTTCTTCGTTGCGCGGCTCTCGAAGCTCAAGAGCGTCTGCAGGATCAGCTCCGTCAGATCAAAGACCGTGCGCTTGGACGGGTCGGCCGCCCGGTTGCGCATCTGCGAGACGTCCAGCATCTCGCGCACGAGGCGGGAGAGGCGCTTGGTCTCATCGCTGATCGAGCGGAGATATTTCTCCTCCTGCTCCTTGGGGATCGTGCCGTCGAGGATGCCGTCGGCAAAGCCGGAGATCGTCGTCATCGGCGTGCGCAGCTCGTGGGAGATGTTGGCGATGAATTCGCTTCTGCGCGCCTCGGCCTTCTCCAGCGAGTCGGCCATCTTGTTGAACGATTCGATCAGCGCGCCCATCTCGTCGGTGGGGTCCTCGACCTGCTTTACGCGCACCGAGAAATCGCCGCGGGCGAATTTGCGCGAGGCCGCCGCCATCTCATCGAGCGGGCGGGCCATGCGCTTGGAATAAAAGAGACTGATGACAAGCGCGATCGTAAACACGCCGATCGCGACCAGCACCGCGACGCCCAGGAACGTCTCCCACGCGCCGAACATGTTGGCCGATACGCTGGTGACGAAGGCATAGCCGATCACGCTCTCTTCCCTGTTGAGGATCGGCTGGGCGACGACATAGCGCTTTTCCGGATAGAGCGTACCGAGCGTCGACACCCGGCGCATCCGGCCGTTTTCCGAAAGCTGCTCGATCACGGTTTCGGGGAGACGGATGCCGATATGCTCGCAGCTCGGGCGCTTGTCCGAGCAGCACACGATCTCGCCGCTCTCGTCGGTGAGAAAGATGTGGTTGCCTGTGCTGTGGGCGATCGAGCTGATGCTCATGCTCAGCGACCAGGAGTGCAGCCCGTCATAGTCCGCCACGGCGGAGGCCAGGTGGCAGACCTCCTCGGCGCTCGATTCCATCGTCGTCTGATAGTCGTTGATGACATAGCTGCGCGCGATGCCGATAAAGGCGATCGTCGTCAGAAGGAAGCTGATGGTAACGAGCGTTGCCGTCGCGACAAAATTTCGCAGATAAACGCTTTTCACGGCTCTTACTCGGTCACTTCAAATTTATAGCCCACGCCCCAGACGGTCTTCAGGCACCACTTGTCGGACACGCCCTCAAGCTTTTCGCGCAGGCGCTTGATGTGTACGTCGACCGTGCGCGAATCGCCGAAATAGTCAAAGCCCCAGACCTCGTCGAGAAGCTGGTTGCGCGTGAAGACGCGGTTGGGCGAGGAGGCAAGGTGGAACAAAAGCTCCATCTCCTTGGGCGGCGTGTCGATCTTTTTGCCGTCGACGACCAGCTCATAGGAATCGAGATTGATCGTGAGCTTGTCAAATTCGAGCTTCTTTTCCATCGGGGTCTCGCCGTCCTTGCGGCGCATCACGGCGTGGATGCGCGCGAGCAGCTCCTTGACCTCGAAGGGCTTGGTGACATAGTCGTCCGCGCCCATTTCCAGGCCGCTGACCTTGTCGTTTGTCTCGCCCTTGGCCGTGAGCATGATGATCGGCACGGCGGATTTCTTGCGAATGTCACGCAGCACCTGCCAGCCGTCCTTGATCGGCAGCATGATGTCCAGCAGCACGACGTCCGGCTGGAAGAGGTCAAAACTGCTCTCCGCCTTGCCGCCGTCCGGCGCGATCATCACTTCAAAGCCGTCCTTGCCGAGATACAGTCTCAGCAGCTCGGCGATATTGCCGTCGTCCTCTACAACGAGCGCACGTTTGCTCATAACTCTTTCCTCCGCTTTTCCCAGAATACTTGGTACATTATAATACGATTATACAGCGAGGGAAAGAGCAAAGGTTAAAAAAGTGTAAAATTCATGGCCTTCCGTCCTTCTTCTCCGCTGCTCCGTTCTCCCAGGTGCGCAGAGAGGCGGTGAGCTTTTCCGCGCGGCGGCGCCAGTCGGCGGCGCGTGCTTCTTTTTCCTCCGCCGCAAGTAAGGCCGGATCGTGCCCGAGCGTGAGCGCGCGCTCGATCACGCGCGGATAGTCCTGCGCGCTCCGGGCGATCAGCACGCAGGGATAGCGGCGGCATTCGGCCGTGTCGCCCGCGACGACGGGCTTTTGCAGCGCAAAGTATTCAAAGAGCTTGACCGGGCTGGCCGCGTCGCCGACCCGCCCTTTTTGAAACGGGATCAGCAGCACGTCGCAGCGCGCTGCATAATCCCGCAGCGTCTCATACGGCCGCGTGCCGAGAAAGCAGACGTTCTCGCGCTCTCCCAGCTCGCGGTCATACGAGCCGTCGTACTTCGCGCCGATGAGCAGCAGCGAAAAGCGCCCGTCCGCCGCGATCGTACGCAGCGCCGCATAGTCGAGCCACTCCGCCAGCGCCCCGTAAAAGCAGACGATTGGCTTTCCCTTCTGCAGCAGCGCCCGGAAGGCATCGTCCTCCGGCAGGGGGCCGGGCGAGGAAAAGCGGGCGAACTCCACGCCGTTTTCGACGAGCACGCTTCCCTCTTTTCCCTTTTTGCTCTCTGCCTCCCGCAGCAGCGCCAGCGATGAGGCGATGACGCGGCAATCCTTGTTTTCCATCGCGTAGCGGTACAGCGCCGCCGTTTTGCGCGGTACCCGTTTCCCGCCGCCGATCGCGGGGTCGATCGCGTCGATATAGTCATACAGCACCGTCCAGCCTCTGTCGGCGAGGCGCCTGACGGTTTTGACGGCAAGCCTGCTCTCCGGCGAGGCAACGAGGAGCCAGCGCGGCCTCCCGCCTGCGGCGGTTTCCCGCTCGATCGCCGCGGCAAACCCTTTTGCGCGCAGATTGACGAGCCACAGTCTCTCGCCCAGCCGCACCGCGCCGCGCACGCGCTCATGCGGCGGCGTGGCCTCATAGAGCACGAGACAGCCGCTCTCGGAAAGCGCGCGGGCGAGCTGCTGGGCGCGCTGGACGAGCGGCGTGTGCCACCCGAAGCTCCCACGCCGCAGGATGACGCGCTCGTATTCTCCCGCGCAGAGCTGCCGCAAAAGCGCGTCGCACGTCTCCCGCTCTTCTTTTCCCGGGCCGAGGCGCGCCAGCGCCGCAGAAGCCGCGTAGCGGCCGAGAAGGCGGATTGTGCTGGCGGCGCCGTATTTTTCAAGCAGATTTTTCAGCTTTGCGAGCATATCCTCTCTCCGTTTTCTAACAATATGAAAGAGTATCGGCCCGCGCGGGCGATCTTTATACCTCGCGCGTATGTTTCCGTCCGTTTTCGGGCAGAATAGCGGCGAGGTGATCCTTTTGAATGAAAAACATAAACGAAAGCTGCGGCGCTTTGCCGCCGTCTGCGCCGTGACGGCCTTTGCGGTGCTCGCAATCTTCTCGGCTCTGTATTTTGCGCGGGTGAAGGACTATCGCTGCGCGTCGCGCTATTCCTATGAGCGGAGCTTTGAGGAGACGGCCGCCGCGGTCGGCGCGCTGTCGGACACGCTGGAGAAGAGCCGCTATGCCACGGGCCAGCTCTGCCACGCGCTCGCCTCCGAGGCCTTTGCCGAGGCCTGCGCGGCCAAGGCGGCGCTGGCGACGCTCCCCTTCTCCACGGTCGAGATGGAGCAGACGAAGAGCTTTCTCGGCACCGTGGGCGATTTCACGCACGCCCTGTGCAGCCGTGACGGCGAGTTTACGGACGACGAGCGTGCGGACGTGCTTGCGCTCTCGGACGCGGCGAGCGCTTACAGCGCATTGCTGCTCGACATGAAAGATGCGCTTTCCTGTGGCGAGCTGACGATGGACAGCCGCGAAAAGCAGCTTGTCAACGTCCTGCCCGACCCGGACGAGCGGCATCTGAGCGACGGCTTTGCCGACGCGGAGGAAAACTTTCCCACGCTGCGCGAGCTGAAAAGCGTCTCCGGCGTAGCGACTGCACCTCAGCCGCAGTATCTTGACCCCGCACGCGCCCGCGCCGCGGCGGCGACGTTTTTGAACGTGTCGGAGGATCTGCTGCGCGAGGAATACAGCTATGCCGACGGCACGATCGCCTTCAGCCGCGGGACGGTGACGCTGCGTGCCGACGAAGAGCATGTGATCAGTCTGTCCGATTCGCGCCTTGTCGACATGGTCAACGTCAGCGACAAGCGCGCCTCGGACAAGGCGCGCGAGCTTCTCAAGGCCGCCGGATACGAGAACATGACGGAAAGCGGCCGCCGCAAGAGCGGGAACGTGCTGTATGTCAGCTTTGTCGGAAAAGAGGGCGACGCGCTGTGTCTCGACTGCGGCGCCGAGGTCGGCATCGCGCTGGATAATTGCGCACTCTATTATTTCCGCGCACCGGAGGGAGGGCCGGACGGTGATCTGACCTGGCCGCTCTCGGCCGAGGACGCCAGGGCCGCGCTGCCCGATTCGCTTGAGGCCCTCGGCGTGAAAAAGGTGATCTCCGGCGGCGAGCCCTGTTATCGCTTCCGCTGCCGCGACGGCGAGCGCAGCGTGACCGTCCTCGTCGACGCCGCATATGCCCGGATGCGGGAGGTGGAAGTCACCAGGGAATAAAAAAACTCCGTTCCCACATGGGAGCGGAGTTTTTATTGAATAACCTCTGACAAAACATAGGTTTCATGGAAGTAGTGTTTTTTCTTTGGTCTATCCAGATAGTAGGCAGATTATTCTCTTCAATCCGCTGCAATACCCAACCAACATTTTCCTTGGCGATTATTCTCGCAAATATGCCCATTAACACTTTATTGCATCGCTATTCCTTTCGTGGTAGACTATCAAAAAAAGGGGGTGTAATCATGGGATTATTTGCTTTGTTTAAGTCAAAAGAGGAGAAAAACTCTCAAACCAATTTCATTATCGAGCCGGTTAAGCTTGCTCATTATTTGTTTGACACATTATCTGGTGGGCTTGAAGTTCCAGCTAACTACAAAGAAATTGTCAGCACAGATCTTAAAGCTTGTGATATAAATAATAATGGATTAGTTGATAGACAAACTCTGCTATTACGTATCATCGATTTAGTTAATGAACCTAAAACCCCTGAGCAAAGATATTTACTTGCTATGGCGTATAGTTGGTCCCATACTGAATACCGACTCAAAGCTATAGAGTATCTCAACATATATCTTTCTAATGAAATATACGAAGGTGCTTTCGATAGAATATGGATTCCCAATGATAATGACAATCCTCTTTCCTGGGTTTCTCCAATAAATCAGCATTTATCTACGATGTATTGTGCACTAGGTGATGCATACCTAGGTGAGAACTTATATGAAGAAGCTCTTCATGCATACCAAAAAGCAAATGAGTTTGCTCCTTCATATGCATCAACATATTGCTCCATTGCAAAAGTCTATGTTCATATGAATGAACTGCAAAAAGCATTAAGCGTTTTTGAAGATGCGAAAAACACTCCGTATTATTCACGACGACAATGGTATGATAAGATTTCAGGAAAAACCAGAGATATTGATTTTTGGAAAAGTATTGATCGTGGAGAAGCTCAAATAAAAGAAAAAATACAGAAAGGATATGTTTTCCGCCCTAGAGCGAAAAAACAATGATGCTTTTAAATTGATAGTTTATCTTCGGGCTGCTCCTATCATTCTGCTTCTGCGAGCAAAAAGTCTGCTGTGCAAATTGCACAGCAGACTTTTTTATTCATCCAGTTTGAGCACGGCGAGGAAGGCCTCTGTCGGGATCTGCACCGTTCCGAGCTGGCGCATCTTCTTCTTGCCTTCCTTCTGCTTTTCGAGCAGCTTCTTCTTGCGCGTGATGTCGCCGCCGTAGCACTTGGCCAGCACGTCCTTGCGCATGGCACAGCTTGCGCGCCCGGCCGTAGGCCTTGTCGCGGTGGGCGATGAAGCTCAGCGCGTCGACCTTGTCGCCGTTGAGTAGCATGTCGACCTTGACAAGG
Source organism: uncultured Eubacteriales bacterium (assembly GCA_900320595.1). GTDB lineage: Bacteria > Bacillota > Clostridia > Oscillospirales > Oscillospiraceae > Limivicinus. The sequence goes on from ONSW01000052.1 coordinate 9,186, forward strand.
TCGCTCTCCTGGTAGGAGCTCAGCTCATAGTCGAGTGAGGCATAGCCCTTGGTGCGCGCCTTGAGCGTGTCGAAGAAATCATAAATGATCTCGTTGAGCGGCATCTCATAGTGCATCTCCACAAGGCGGCTGTCGAGATACTGCATGTTTTTATACTCGCCGCGGCGATCCTGGCACAGCGGCATGATGTTGCCGACGAACTCCTCCGGCGTGATGATCGAGACTTTGACGTACGGCTCCTCCGCGACGGCGATCGACGCGGGGTCGGGGTAGTTGTGCGGGTTGTCGACCATGACGACGGTGCCGTCGGTCTTCGTCACCTTATAGATGACGGAGGGCAGCGTCGTAACGAGTTCAAGGTTGAACTCGCGCTCGAGCCGCTCCTGGATGACCTCCATATGCAGCATGCCGAGGAAGCCGCAGCGGAAGCCGAAGCCGAGCGCCACCGAGCTTTCCGGCTCGAAGGAGAGCGAGGCGTCGTTGAGCTTGAGCTTTTCAAGCGCGTCGCGCAGATCGGGATATTTCGACCCGTCCTCGGTATAGATGCCGCAAAAGACCATCGGCCGCGCAGGACGATAGCCGGGCAGGGCCTCGGCGGCCGGACGCTCCGCGTCGGTCACGGTGTCGCCCACCTGGGTGTCGGCGACGTTCTTGATGCTGGCCGTGAAATAGCCCACGTCGCCCGCGCCGAGCTCGTCGCAGGGATCGAGCCCGATCGGCCGCAGGTGGCCGACCTCGACGATCTTATAGCGCGCGCCGGTGGACATCAGCAGCACCTCGGCGTCCTTGCGGATCACGCCGTCGAACACGCGCACAAGCACGATCACGCCGCGATAGTTGTCATACTGGCTGTCGAAGATCAGCGCCTTGAGCGGCGCGTTCGGATCGCCCTTGGGTGCCGGGACGTTCTGCACGATGTCGTCGAGGACGGCGTCGATGTTCAGCCCCAGCTTGGCGCTGATCTCCGGCGCGTCCTGCGCCGGGATGCCGATGATCTCCTCGACCTCGTCCTTGGCCCGCTGCGGATCGGCGGCGGGCAGGTCGATCTTGTTGATGACGGGAAGGATCTCCAGATCGCTGTCCAGCGCCAGGTAGGTGTTCGACAGCGTCTGCGCCTCGACGCCCTGGGAGGCGTCGACGATCAGCACCGCGCCCTCGCAGGCGGCAAGGCTGCGGCTGACCTCATAGTTGAAGTCCACATGGCCCGGCGTGTCGATCAGGTTGAGCGTATAGCTCTTCCCGTCGCCCGCGCGATAGTTCAAGCCCACGGCGCGCGCCTTGATCGTGATGCCGCGCTCGCGCTCGAGATCCATATTGTCGAGGATCTGATCCTCCATCACGCGCATCTCGACGGCGTTGCACTTCTCGATCAGACGGTCGGAGAGCGTGGACTTGCCGTGGTCGATGTGGGCGATGATCGAAAAATTGCGGATAGACTCGCGGTCGGTCATGCTTTCTCCTCCTCCAGTGCCTCCAGCGCCATTTCGGCCTTGTCCGTCAGACTGCGGAGATTGGCCAAAAAGGCTCTCGCCGCAGCCGCGGCGGAGGCGGTGCTGTCCGGGTTCTCGCTGCGGCAGAGGAGATAGTCGGCGCTCACGCCGTAATAGTCGCAGGCGCGGCGGACGAAGTCCAGCCCCGGCTCGCGCGCGCCGTTTTCATAGTGGCTCAAAAGCGCCTGGGAAATGTTCAGCGCCTCCGCGGCGGTGCGCTGGGAAATATTGCGTTCATGACGGAGGACGGAAAGCGTCTCCGGGAAAGTTCTGTTCATGCGGATCTTGCTCCTTCTAGATAACAGCGAGTATTATAATCACTCCCTCTCTGTTTGTAAAGAGGGTTTTTATGCCGTTTTGTATTTTTTCTTTTCTTCTTTGCCACTCACGGAGCAGCAAAAGAAGACCGGTCCGCACCGGTCTTCTTTTGTGTTTTTCCTGTGCGGACGCCTGTCCGTCCACGGGTAAGACGCCGCAGGTTTTGCTTTGTCTTTTAAAACCGTCTGTATTCTGCCCCGCTGTCAAGATCGATCCAGCGGAAGATCCCGTCCTCCAGTGTCATGACGCTGTGGGGCGAGCTTTCCTTCGGGATCGCCGCAGAGCCGGGGTTGAGATAAAAGATCCCGTCTTTTTCCACGCAGGCCGGAACGTGCGTATGGCCGTGCAGCAGGATATCCCCCGCGTGCAGCGGCGGCAGGCAGTCGAGATTGTACAGATGCCCGTGCGTGGCGAAGACCGTGCGGCCTCCCTCGCACAGCAGGGCATAGTCCGCCAGGATCGGGAAATGAAGCACCGCCTGGTCGATCTCGGCGTCGCAGTTGCCGCGCACGCCGATCACGCTCCCCTCGCGCGCGTTTAAGAGTTCCGCCACCGCCCGGGGGCAGTAATCGCGCGGCAGATCGTTGCGCGGGCCGTGGTACAGCACGTCGCCGAGCAGCAGCATCCGCTCCGCCCCCTCGCGGTCAAAGGTTTCCAGTACCTTGCGGCAATAGTACTCCGAGCCGTGAATATCCGACGCGATCAGCCACTTCATATCTGCACTCTCCCTTTTTCGTCTTTTATGGTATCATACAGCAAAAGACCTCTCGGCGCAAGCGGAGGAGAGTGAGAAAATTAACCGTTATTTTACGTTTTTGTGCGCTTTGCTCCTTGCGTCCGCCCCGGAAAAATGGTAAGCTATAGACAAGATAACAGGGCGCAACATATCCCCAAATCAATATTGAAAAGGAGCGTGATCCTCTTGGTCAAGATCATCATGGGTCTGAAGGGATCCGGCAAGACCAAAAAGCTGGTCGACCTGGTAAGAAGCGCAGTTGAAACGGCAAACGGTGACGTCGTTGTCATCGAAAAGGACAAGAAGCTTACGTACGACATTCCGTATCAGGCGCGTCTCGTAGACGCGGCCAGCTATCCCATCGGCACCTATGAATTCCTCAAGGGTCTGATCTGCGGCATTCACGCCGGCAATTACGATATTACCCATTTCTTTATCGACAACTTCCTGAAGATGGTCGACGACAAGTCCCCCGCAGCGCTCGGCGATTTTGTCGACTGGCTCAACGCCTTCTCCGAAAAGGAGAACATCGAGTTCGTCATCAGCGTTTCCGTCGAAGCCGAGGGTGCGGATCCGCGCGTCAGCGCCTGCTTCATCTGAGCGTTCAGCCAACGAAATAAAAAGAGCTGTGGATCTGTTCCACAGCTCTTTTTGCGCTCAGCCCAACTCGCGGTACATGGCGGGGGCGTCGGCCTTGCCCGCCGTCTCGCGGACGTCGACGACCTCGACCTTCAGCGTACGGTTGCCGAAGGCGATCTCCAGAATGTCGCCCTCCTTGACCTGATAGCTTGCCTTGACCGGGCGGCCGTTGGCGACGACACGCGCGCCGTCGCAGGCCTCGTTGGCCACGCTGCGCCGCTTGATGATGCGCGAGACCTTTAAAAACTTGTCCAGTCTCATGTCCGATCCTCCTTTTGTGATGAAAAAAGACAGCCGCCGGAATACAGGCGGCTGTCTTTTTTATAAGTCAGACCTTACTTGGCGACGGCATCCTTGAGCGCCTTGCCAACCTTGAAAGAGGCAACGCGGGACGCGGGGATCGCGATCTCTTCCTTCGTTCTGGGGTTGCGGCCGACGCGAGCGGCACGCTCCTTGAGCTCGAAAGAGCCAAAGCCGACGAGCTGAACCTTGTCGCCCTTGACGAGAGACTCGGTGATGGCTTCGAATACGGCGTTAACGGCCTTTTCGCTGTCCTTCTTGGAAGCGCCGGTCTTTTCGGCAACGGCGGCTGCAAGTTCTGCTTTATTCATGTTTATTCCTCCTGTATAGTGAACGGACGCACAAAAGATTCTATCGCGCCGTTCTGTTGTCTGTCGAACAAACCTTCGACACCGCCGATATGCTATCATATTTTCGGCGCATTATCAAGTAGTATTTGCAATTTTCCCTTAAAAAACTTGATGTTTTTCGTCATTTGATGTGCAGAAGAGCCGCAATCTTGTTTCCTTTGGGAATTAATTCCAGATCCTCGCGGGTGATCGCGCGCATCAGCACGACGCAGACCACATAGATCATGACAGCCGCGCCCATCGCCAGGAACATCGCCGCGAGCAGCCCCAGCCGCCCCGGCATGTGGATCAGGCGCAGCGCAAGGCCGAAGCAGGCCCAGGCGCCGCCGCCCATGATGCCGCTGCACAGAACTGGCTTGAGCAGAACGCGTCCGAGGTTCGGGGTGCGCTCCAGCGTGGAGGACATAAAGAGGAAGTTCATCGCGCACATCACGATGTAGCTCGTCAGCGTGCCGATCGGCGCGCCGTAGATGTTGATCGGACGGCGGGCGACGAGGAACCAGTTGACCAGGATCTTGACGAGGCCGCCGACGATCATCGTGATCATCGTGTATCTCTCTTTGCCGGAGGCCTGGAGCACGGCGTTTTCCATCAGCAGCAGGCACACGAAGATCGACGCCGCGCCCATGATGGCGAGCAGCGCCGGGCCGGACTGGTGGCTGCCGGCGTAAAAGCCGTTCATGATCGGCATGCTCATCACCGACAGGCCGACGCCCATCGGCATCGCGATGACGGCGGAGATGCGCATCGAATCCTCGGATATCTTGGCCGCGCTGTCGCGGTCGCCGCGTGCGAACGCACCGGAGATCGCCGGAACGATCGAGATCGTCAGCGGCGTGATGAAGGCGGCGGGCAGGTTGAAGAAGGTCTGCGCCTTGCCGTAGACGCCGTAGAGCACCTTGGCCTCGAAATAGGAGAAATGCGCCGCCGTCTGCAGACGGTTCATGCACAGCTTGGAGTCAACCGAGTTCAAAATCGCCATGATGCAGGCGCCGAAGGCGATCGGCATGCCGATCATCAGCAGATCCTTCACGATCTTGGCCGTGGAATCGGTCGGCCCTTCCTTATACTGGGCCTCGGGCGAGACGACGAGCGCCGTGTACGGCGCGGCGAGGATGCTGTAATGGCGGTGCTTATAGACGATCATGTAAGCGAGCGACACGACCGACCCGATCGATACGCCCAAAATCGCGCCGGCCGAGCCGACGGGCAGCGGCTTGCGCGCGCGCAGCAGCGCCGTGGCCAGGATCAGCCCCGAGATGACCTTGAAAAGTACCTCGAGCACCTCGTCGACCGTGGTTGGGATCATGTTGCCGTTGCCCTGGCAATAGCCGCGATAGGCCGAGACAAGGCAGACAAGCAGGATTGCGGGGGCCATGGCACGGATCGACAGCGCGGCGTCGGGGTTTTCCAGATAATTCGTCGCAAGCCAGTTCGGGAAAGCGAAGAGGATGAAGGAAAACAGCACGCCGATCACCGCGAAGGTGCCGAGCGCGACCCGGAAGGTCTTTTCCTCCTGCCGGATGCGGCCGTTGGCGTCAGCCTCCGCCACCAGGCGCGAGAGCGCAACGGGAAGACCCGCCGTCGCAAGCGTGAAAAAGATGTTGTAGATGCTGTATGCGCCCATAAACATCGAGTAGCCCTCGTCGCCGAGAATGTTGCCGAGGGGGACCTTGTATATGGCGCCGAGCACCTTCATGATGATCACGCCGACGGTGAGGATCGCCGCACCGTGCATATAGTTTTGCTTTCTGCTTCCTGCCATCCGATTTCCTCCGCTTTGGGAATGCCGTGAGATGAGTTGTTCGCGTTTGTTATACTATACGCTCACGCCCCGCGTTTCGCAAGTATTTTGCGCGCCACGTAAACGCCGCTGGCCGAGGCGTGGGACAGCGAGTGCGTCACGCCCGAGCAGTCGCCGATGACATACAGCCCCTTGTGGATCGTCTCGAGGTTGTTGTCGATCTCGACTTCCATATTATAAAACTTGACCTCCACGCCGTAGAGCAGCGTGTCGTCGTTGGCCGTGCCGGGGGCGATCTTGTCGAGGGCATAGATCATCTCGATGATGCCGTCGAGGATGCGCTTGGGGATCACAAGGCTCAAATCGCCGGGTGTGGCCGCGAGCGTCGGGGTAACAAAGCTCTCGGCGATGCGGGAGGGCGTGCTTCTTCTGCCGCGCACAAGATCGCCGAAGCGCTGCACGATCACGCCGCCGCCGAGCATGTTCGACAGGCGCGCGATGCTCTCGCCATAGCCGTTGGAATCCTTGAAGGGGATGGAGAAGTGCTTGTTCACCAGCAGGGCGAAGTTCGTGTTTTCGGTGTGCTTGCTCTTGTCCTCATAGCTGTGGCCGTTGACGGTCACGATGCCGTTGGTGTTCTCGTTGACGACGACGCCGTGCGGGTTCATGCAGAACGTGCGCACCATGTCCTCAAACTTTTCGGTACGGTAGACGATCTTGCTCTCGTACAGTTCGTCCGTCAGCTCGGAAAAGACCTCGGCCGGCAGCTCGACGCGCACGCCGATGTCCACGCGGTTCGAGTGCGTGGGGATGCCAAGGCTCTCGCAGACGGATTCCATCCACTTGCTGCCGCTGCGGCCGACGGAGATCACGCAGTCGCGGCATTCGAAGCTCTGCTCGCCGGCGGAGATGCGGTAGCCCTCGTCGGTCTTCTCCACCGCCGTGACGGCCGTGTTGAAGTAGAAGTCGACCTTGTCCTTCAGCTCGTTGTAGATGTTCTCCAGCACGACATAGTTGATGTCCGTGCCGAGGTGGCGCACCTGGGCGTCAAGAAGATGCAGCCCGTTCTCGAGGCATTTCTTTTTCAGCTTGGTGTTGGCCGTGGAATACAGCTTCGTCCCCTCGCCGCCGTGGGCAAGGTTGATGCCGTCCACATAGCGCATCAGCTCGAGCGCCTCGCGCTTGCCGACATGCTCGAAAAGCGTGCCGCCGAACTGGTTGGTGATGTTGTACTTGCCGTCGGAGAACGCGCCCGCGCCGCCGAAGCCGCTCATAATGCTGCAGACCGGGCACTTGACACAGTTCTTGACCGTCTTGCCGTCGATGGGGCATTTTCTCTTGTCAAGCGGGCGGCCGAGCTCGACGACCGCGATCTTCAGTCCCTTTTCGGCGTTCGCCAGCTCGTAGGCCGTGAAAATACCGCCGGGACCGGCGCCGATCACAACAACATCGTATTTCATTTTACATCTCTCCTTGGGGCAGTATGCTTGTTTTTAAGTATTTGCAAAAGAAAAAAACCGCCTCATTTCCACCGGGGAAATCGAAACGGCTCCAAATAGTTCCTCGCTTACCATACCACGCTTTGCCCCGGGTGTCAAATGAAATAAATGTAAACATCCGCTCTCCCCTGTTTATCGGCATTTCTCCGCTTGCTTTTGTTCCGGCGGTGATATATAATAAACAGGCTTTTCCGGGTGTAGCTCAGATGGTAGAGCGCGTGGTTTGGGACCACGAGGCCGCTGGTTCGAGACCAGTCACTCGGACCATAAAGGGACTCTGATCGTGATACGATCAGGGTCCCTTTTCATATACGGCATATCGTGTATGAAAAGCAGTTGGAGAAAAATACACATTGACAAATTTCTATAAGTGTGTTACTCTACATATAGAATATTTTGAATGTGAGGGAAGTGCATGGAACAGGTCTATATCGACACCGCGAAAATGCTGCGGGCCATGTCCGATCCCAAGCGGTTGCGGATCGTGGATATGCTCTCTTGCGGAGAACTGTGCGGCTGCAAGATCCTGGAGGAATTTCATATCACACAGCCCACGCTGTCCCACGACATGAAGGTGCTGAGCGAGGCAGGGATCGTTAAACAGAAGCGGGAGGGGAAAAACATTTACTACTCCCTCAACAACAAGGCACTTGCCGCCATGCATCAGACGCTTGGCCGGATGTTCGAAGATAAACCGGACTGCATCTGCCATCAAAAAAGCTGCTGTGATTGAGCCGACGAAAACTACGTCGGCTTGATCCAAACTCAATATATTGAAAAAATTAAATGTTTCGATGGAAGGTTGTGTTTTATGGGCAAGATCATTCAGGATCAGATCCTCGGTATGAAGTGGCTCAACGCTTTGATCGGCAAAGGACTGAGCTCACTCGGCCTGGATACCGCCACCCGCTGGGGCGGCAGCATACAGTTTTTTCTCTATGACGTCATCAAGATCACGATCCTGCTCTGTATGCTGATTTTCATCATCTCCTACATTCAGAGCTTCTTTCCGCCGGAGCGCAGTAAGCGCATTTTGGGGCGCTTCCACGGGATCGGAGCCAACATCGTCGGGGCGCTGCTTGGCACTGTGACGCCGTTCTGCTCCTGCTCGTCCATCCCGATCTTCATGGGCTTTACGAGCGCTGGCCTGCCGCTGGGCGTGACCTTCTCGTTCCTGATTTCCTCCCCGATGGTGGATCTCGGAAGTCTTGTATTGTTGATGAGCATTTTCGGCGTCAAAATTGCCGCAGCCTATGTGGCGCTGGGGCTGGTGATCGCCGTCCTCGGCGGAACGCTGATTGAGAAGCTGCACATGGAAGACCAGGTGGCAGACTTTATACGCAATGCCAATTCGAGCGTCAGCCTTGAAGCGCCGGATCTGACGATTCTTGACCGTATGGTTTATGCCAGAGATCAGGTCTTTTCCACCTTCAAGAAAGTCTTTCCGTACATTCTTATCGGCGTGGGCATCGGTGCAGTTATCCACAACTGGATTCCCGAAAGCTGGGTGGAGGCGGTGCTGGGCAGCCGCAATCCCTTCGGCGTGGTACTGGCAACGCTTGTAGGCGTGCCCATGTATGCAGATATCTTCGGCACGATCCCGGTAGCTGAGGCGCTGTTGGGGAAAGGCGCGCTGCTGGGCACGATCCTCAGCTTCATGATGGCGGTTACGACACTGAGCCTGCCCTCGCTCATCATGCTGCGCAAGGCTGTCAAACCGAGGTTGCTCGTCACATTCATTGTGATCTGTATGATCGGCATTATCATCATTGGATACGGCTTCAACGCCTTCCAATATATCTTCATCTGACAGGAGGATCATCCATGAACATCAAGGTTTTAGGCGGCGGATGCCGCAACTGTGAGAATCTTTTGGCGGCAGTAAAAGAGGCGGTTGCCGAAAAAGGAATCGAAGCTGAAATCGAGTACATCACCGACATGGCCAAAATCATGGAATACGGCATTATGAGTACCCCAGCGCTGATGGTCGATAACAAGGTTGTGTCCATGGGACGTGTGTTGAAGGCAAAAGAAGTGATGAAACTTTTATAGTAATGCACCCCACCCAACGCAAATGCACCCCGCCCTCGAAAAATGCACCCCACCTCTGAAAAATGCACCCCGGGCAGAGTAAAATGCACCCCACCTTGACCCCGGGGTGCATTTGGTATCAAAATTAGCGTTATTTCCCATAAAGGGACTCTGATTATGATACGATCAGAGTCAGACAGTAAAAATAATCGGAGACATGTATCGTTCAGGTCAAGGCGTGGAGAAGGATGAGGAAAAAGCTGAGGAATACTATCAGTGGGCAGCTGAACTGAATCCGGGCTGATCCGCTGCTCCCGTGTGCCGAAAAAGGTGCGCCTGGATATTCAAATCAGCGCGATTTGTCCCCGCGGTATTTGCTTATGTGTGATAAAGAAGCAATAGAAGTGCAAAAAATTTTGCCGTTCCTATCCGACACTTGGCCATTGTGTCGGATAGGTCGGGCGGTTAT
>ONSW01000030.1 GCA_900320595.1 uncultured Eubacteriales bacterium
CGCCGAACGCCCGCGACCGCGAGACCGCTACCCGCATGGGCTATTATGCCGTCAACGCCTTCGTCGAGGGGCGCGGCAACTGCATCATCGGCACGCAGGAGGGCGGCATCGTCGAGATCCCGATCGAAGAGGCGCTTGCCATGAAGAAGCATCTTCAGATGGATCGTTATCGCATCATGGAGGCCATGCAGTTCGGCGGCCTCTATCAGACCGGCCACGTTTGATCGGATATCCGAAACACAAAGAAGGACGCCTGCTAAGGCGTCCTTCTTTGTTATCTTTTCGGTGAATTATACTATCAAGTGCAACAGTTAACGGGAAAAAAAGAAGTTCATACGAACCTCGTGTAGAATGAAGCTACCACACACCAGACCACAGAGGAGGAACGTATGAACTACAGACATCTTAGCATAGAAGGGCGGAGTTGTATACGAAAATATTATGTGGATGGTCTCAGTTACCGGGAGATAGCTCGGTTGATCGGTCGAAATGTGAGTACGGTATCCAGAGAGATCCGGCGAAACTGCACCCACATGTATGACATTCTGACATACTATCCGCATACAGCGCAGAAGAAGTACCTGCTGCGCCGATCATACTGCCACAGGGGCATGTTTTGGAATATTCAATGGCGTTCTTGGCGGCGTTCCTGTTTCGCGTTCTCAAAACCGGCGGCATTTGTATCAGTATAAAGGCAAACAATAAAATGGATGTGCTTTGTTGCTGCCCGGCTTATGTTCCACAAGCGAGAATGCTTCCGAAAATGTATAGAGCGCCCCGGAAAATGAAATACTGTTACCATCACAATAAAGGACAGGATTACCATGATCGAACAAGATACCATAAAACTGCTGCGAGAATGCGATGCCGGCGTAAAAATGGGCGCATCCTCCATCCACAATGTTTTACAATATGTGCATTCGGAGAAGCTGAAACAGCTTTTATCCGATTGCAGAAAGGAACACGATCAGCTTGACAGCGAGATACAGGGCCTTCTGGACCGTTACAGGGACGAAGGAAAGGAGCCGAATCCCATTGCCGCAAAAATGGCGGAGATGAAGACGAAAATGGATCTCACCGTGCATGATTCCGACGAGACGATTGCGGATCTGATGACGGACGGCTGCAATATGGGCGTCAAATCTCTGAGCCGCTATCTCAACCAGTATAAGGCCGCGGACGAGGTCTCAAAGGATATTGCAAAACGGCTGATCGCTCTGGAGGCAAGGCTGGCTGCCGATATTCGCGGCTTCCTGTGAATAACCCAAAGCGATTGACTTTGCCCGGACCCGAAAAGCATCATGGAGCAATTCAAAGGTCCGGTATGAGAAATCCGAGCTTTGTTCCGATGAGGACGGAGTTCGGATTTCTTGTTTTTGTCAAGAACCTTATAATCTGCAATACATTCAGCCGGGAGGATTTCATGGCCAAGAGATCCTCCCGGCTTTTCCGGCCGCCCCTTTCTTTGGGGATGAAGCTGCGGACAATTCTTTTCCGCCGCAAAAAGGAAAAGCTTTGACGGGGCAGGGTGTTGATTGTATAATAAATATAATCAGCAAAACGATTGCTTCCCGCACGCCGGACTGAGGCGGCCGAGCCGAGGCAGGGTGCAGACAACAGAAAAGGAGCTGACGCGATGGATACCTTGACCGATTATGTCCAGTGGATGGGCGATTTTCCGATCGCCATGACCGGCTTTCGCGACGTCGACGCGCTCGTGCTGTGCGCACTTTCGTACTTTGACCTCTCGCCCGTATTCGCGAGCGGGGCGGAGCGCGTCCGCGTGCGCGACTGCGCGGGTATGATCGACGAAGGCCGCGTCAAGGTGATGATCACCGGCGGCGACAAGGGATATCCGGAACTGCTGGCGGCCGCGGCGGCGTCAAAGCGCTTCGGCGAGCTTACCATGAGCGATTATTGCGATATCTTCCGTCCTGACCCGCCGCTGCAGTTTTCGGCGGTCTGCTTCCACGATGACACGGACTTTTCGTTTCTGGCCTATCGCGGGACGGACAACTCGCTCGCGGGCTGGAAAGAGGATTTTATGATCAGCTTTATGCGGACCGAGGCGCAGGAGCTTGCGCTTCGCTATGCGCGGGAGCATATCCAGCAGGGGAGACGCTGGTACATAGGCGGCCAGTCCAAGGGCAGCAACCTTGCGCTGTACGCCGCGTGCCTGCTCGGCGAGGAGCAGTGGAACGCGGTCGAACGCGTCTATCTGCTCGACGGGCCGGGGTTCTGCCCGGAGGTGCTGGATCCCTATCTGCTTGAGCACATCGACGCGAAGACGACGCAGATCGTGCCGCGCTTTTGCATCATCGGCAAGCTCTTCGCCCCCGAGATCACGGATACAAAGATCGTCTGCTCCTCGGCGGGGGGCTTTATGCAGCACGCGCTGATCACCTGGGGTGTCGACCACGGCGGACTTGCCGAGGCTGAAGAGCATGACGCCGAAAGCCTGATCGCGAACGAGGCGATCGACGAATGGATCACCGGCATCAGCCAGGCGGACCGCAAGGTGTTTGTCGACGAGCTGTTCGATACGCTCTCCGCCGGCGGCGCGGAGACGCTCGACGAGATCCGGACGGGCGGCCGCGAGGGTCTGGAGGCGATCGTGAAACGGCTGGCGGAGGCAAGCGAGACGACCAAGCGCACGCTGTCCAATCTGCCGAAATACATGATGCGCGTCGGGATGGAAAAAGCAAAAAGCATGCTGGCAAGCGAGCTCGAGGAAGTCCGGAAAAAATAACGCGGAAGACGGGAGCGAGTAGAAGAATGACGGAAACAAAGATCTATGTCGGGATGAACGACGCGGTGACGATGAAGCAGGAGCACGCGACAGAGACCTTCAGCAGCGTGCTGAAAAACGTCTGCCGCAGCTATCATGTGTCGTTCTCCTTTTCGCTGATGCAGGGCGGCTATGTCCACGAGGACGGCCGGTATGTGCAGGAAAACTCGCTTGTGCTGCAGCTGATCGACGCGGACAGAGCTGTCGTCGATGAGATCGCGAAGGATATGTGCGCGTTCTTCCACCAGGAATCCGTCCTCATCACGGAGGGCGAGGTGCGCGCGTATTACGTGAAGGAACAGATCTGATACTATTATCTGATTATATTTTTTAATCAGATAAGCCGCAGTTCCTGCGGCATTTTCAGCGCAAAAGGCGCTGAAAATCCGTCTCATACAGAACCTCTACTCACCTTACGGTGCTATAAAACCTTTAAACGATTAAAGGGTTTTATGAGGTTCTAGTATGAGCGAGAGAGGGAAAAGAGATACTTATGGTCAAGATGAATTTTGCCGCGCAGGAGATGCTGGAGGCTCACCGGGAGCTGACGCAGCTGCCGCTTGCGCTCAAAAACGCCCGCGAGCTCGGCGGGATCGAGCTTCAAGACGGGCGGCATGTCCGCCGCGGGCTGCTGCTGCGCACGACGCGCCTGTTCGACGCGAACGAGGCAGATCTGCGGCGGCTGCGGGAGGACTATCACGTCGCGCTCATTTTGGATATGCGCGACGAGAGCGAGATCCGCTCCTCGCCCGACCCGGAGATCCCGGGTGCGAAATGGGTCCATGTGCCGATCATCGACTTTGCCTTTATGCGCGCGAGTATGGCGGCGAGAGCTCAGGCCCACCAGACCGAGCTGCCGGAGATCGGGCCGGAGAGCTTTTCGAAGGAGCGCGTGCTCGACCACATGCTGGCCATGGCGCGAAGCGGCAGCGCGAGCGACGCCGGGCTGGGCGACGCCTATGCGAGCTATCTCGACGGGGTGCTCGGGCGGGAGAAGCTGGGACTTTTCTTCCACGAGCTCGCGGCGCTCGAGAGCGGTGCGGCGCTGTGGCACTGCCGAACGGGGAAGGACCGCACCGGCATCGCCGCGGGGCTGATCCTCGAGGTGCTCGGCGCCGACTGGGAGACGATCGCGGTCGATTATGAGACGAGCAACCTCTTTTTCGAGCCCCAGATCGCCGAGATGGAGGCGCTTCTGCGCGCAAAGGGCGTGGAGGAGGAGCTGATCGCGCCGATCTGCGGCTTTGAGGGCGTGTACCGACCGATGCTGAAAAAGGCGTGGACATACATGGACGAAAACTGGGGCGGCGCGGTCGGCTATCTCAAGGGCGCGTGCGGTGTGAGCGACGAGGAGCTCGAGACCATCCGCGCGCGGTATATCGAAGAATAAAAAACAGGGAAGAGGATCGAAAGAGATCGTCTTCCCTGTTTCCTTTTGCCGGGGAGTATGCTATACTACGCTCGAAACTGTTTTCATGACGGGAGCGGGCGAAAGGCGAGCCGGCGCGCTTTGGGCAAGCGCGACAGGGAACTGATGCACATCGTTGTGACGCAAAGAGAAGAAAAAACGGCCGCACGCGGGAAGGAGAGAGCCCGCGGCGGACGATAAAAACGAGGGGTAAAGAGAATATGAAAATGAGCGAGCTGCGCGCGGGTCAGTCCGGACGCATCGAAGCCGTGGGCGGCGAAGGCGCTCTGCGGCAGCATTTTCTGGACATGGGGGTCATCCCCGGCGCAGAGGCGACGATGGTCAAGCTTGCGCCGATGGGCGACCCGATGGAGCTGCGCATCCACGGCTATGAGCTGACGCTGCGTCTCGCCGACGCGGAAAAGATCACAGTCACGCGGATCGAAAGCGTCTCCGACGAGCGCGCGGATAGGGCGGAGAGGAAGCCCTCGGATCACCCGGGACTGGGCGAAGAAGGAAAGTTCCACCCCAAGGGTACGGGTGAGGCGCTGCCGGACGGCACGCTGCTGAGCTTTGCGCTCGTCGGCAACCAGAACTGCGGCAAGACGACGCTCTTTAACCAATTGACCGGCGCCAACCAGCACGTGGGCAACTTCCCCGGCGTGACGGTCGACCGCAAGGACGGCCAGATCCGCGGACAGAAGGACACGCTGATCACCGACCTGCCGGGCATCTATTCGATGTCGCCGTATTCGAGCGAGGAGCTCGTCTCGCGCAATTTCGTGCTGGAGGGAAAGCCCAAGGCCATCATCAACATCGTCGACGCGACGAACATCGAGCGCAATCTGTATCTGACGATGCAGCTGCTGGAGATGAACGTGCCGATGGTCGTGGCGCTGAACATGATGGACGAGCTGACCGGCAACGGCGGCACGGTGGACGTCAACGCGATGGAGAGCATGCTGGGCGTGCCGGTCGTGCCGATCTCGGCGGCGAAGAACCAGGGCGTGGACGAGCTGGTGCGCCATGCCGTGCACATCGCGCGCTACCAGGAAACGCCGCTGCGGCAGGACTTTTGCAGCGTCGAGGACCACGGCGGCGCGGTGCACCGCGCGCTGCACGCCGTGCGGCATCTCATCGAGGACCACGCCGAGCGCGCCTCTCTGCCCGCCCGCTTTGCGGCGAGCAAGCTGATCGAGGGAGATGAAAAGATCCTGGCAAAGCTTGAACTCGATCAGAACGAAAAGGAAATGCTGGAGCATATCATCCTGCAGATGGAGACCGAGCGCGGCCTTGACCGCAGCGCCGCCATCGCGGATATGCGCTTTGATTATATCGAAAAAGTTTGTCGGGCGTGCGTCATCAAGCCGCGCGAAAGCCGCGAGCACAAGCGCAGCGAGCGCATCGACCGCATCCTGACGGGGAAATATACCGCCATCCCGATGTTTGTCCTTATCATGGGGCTGGTCTTCTTCCTGACCTTTTTCCTGATCGGGCCGTTTTTGCAGGATCTGCTGGCCGCGGGGATCGAATCGCTCGGCGAGCTGACCGAAAAGGCCATGCAGGCCGGCGGCGTCAACACGGCGATCCAAAGCCTCGTGCTCAAGGGCATCTTCGAGGGCGTGGGCAGCGTCGTGAGCTTCCTGCCGCTGATCGTGACGCTTTTCCTGTTCCTTTCGCTTCTGGAGGACAGCGGTTATATCGCGCGTGTGGCGTTCTTCATGGACAAGCTGCTGCGCAAGATCGGTCTTTCCGGGCGCAGCATCGTGCCGATGCTCATCGGCTTCGGCTGCACGGTTCCGGCGGTCATGTCCACGCGCACGCTGCCGAGCGACCGTGACCGGAAGATGACGATCCTTCTGACGCCCTTCATGTCCTGTACGGCCAAGCTGCCGATCTACAGCTTTTTCGTCGCGGCCTTTTTCCCGCGCAACAGCTGGCTGATCATTACGGGGCTGTACCTGCTCGGCATCGTCACCGGCATTCTGGTGGCGCTGCTGTATAAAAAAACGCTTTTCCGCGGCGAGGCCGTTCCCTTCGTCATGGAGCTGCCGAACTACCGTCTGCCGAGCGCGCGCAACGTGCTGCAGCTGCTGTGGGAAAAAGCCAAGGACTTTCTGCAGCGCGCCTTTTCGGTCATCCTGATCGCGACGATCGTCGTGTGGTTTCTGCAGAGCTTTGATTTCCGCTTCAACTTCGTCACGGATTCGCGCGAGAGCATTCTCGCGGCGGTCTCCGGCCTGCTCGTGCCGATCTTCCGGCCGGTGGGACTGGGCGACTGGCGGATCGTGACCTCGCTCATCAGCGGCTTTATGGCCAAGGAGAGCGTCGTGTCCGTCATGGAGCTGCTCTTCTCCTCGGCCGAGGGGATCGGCTCGATGCTCTCGACGCTGACGGCAGCCTCGCTGCTGGTGTTCAGTCTGCTCTATACGCCCTGCGTGGCGGCGGTGGCCTCGATCAAGCGTGAGCTCGGCAGCCGCTGGGCGCTGTACGTCGTGCTGTGGCAGTGCGGCGTCGCCTGGGTCGCGGCGCTCATCGTCCATCTTGTCGGCATGGCGCTGGGGCTTTGAGGAGAAAAGATGAATATCTGGGATATCCTGATCCTGCTCGCAGTGGCGGGGCTTGTGGTGCTCGCCGTGCATGCGATCCGCGGCGGCAGGGCCGGAAGCTGCCACAGCGCGGGCGGCTGCTGCGGCGACTGTGCGTCGTGCGGCATGGAGCATTGCGAAGAGAAAAAGCAATAAGAAAACCGGCCCCGTGAAGGGGCCGGTTGGGAAACAGGAATCTACTTTGCCTCGTCGCCGGGGTTGACGTGGATCATGATGTGCTTGACCGAGGGGAACTCCCTCTCGATCCGGTCGTGCACCTGCTCGGCGATCGCGTGGCTTTCATAGAGCGTGAGATTGCCGTCGAGGCGGATCTCGAGATCCACATAGATCCGGCTTCCGAACTCGCGGGTCTGCAGCCGGTCGATGCCGAGAACGCGGCTTTGCGCGAGCACACAGCTTTCGATCGCCTGCTCCGTCTCGGCGTCGCAGGCGCGGTCGACCATCTTCTGCGCCGCGTCGCGGAAGCAGTCATACGCGGCCTTGAGGATAAAGACGCAGATGACAAGACTGGCGAGCGGCTCGGTGATTGCAAAACCCATGCGCGCCCCGGCGATGCCGATGAGCGCGCCGACGGAGGAGAGCGCGTCGCTTCGGTGATCCCAGGCGCTGGCCATCAGCGCGGCGGAGCCGAGACGCTTGGCATAGGCGCGGGTGTACCAGTACATGATCTCCTTGGATGCGATCGAGACTGCCGCCGCGACAAGGGCGAGCACGCCGGGAACGGCCGCGCCCTCTTCCCCCTTCACGATCGCCGCTACGGCGCGGTAGCCGATCAGCACGCCTGTCCCGGCCAGCACGACCGCGAGTACGATCGCGGCGACGCATTCAAAGCGCTCGTGCCCGTAGGGGTGATCCCGGTCGGGCTCCCGCGCGGCGAGCTTGACGCCGATGATGACGATAAAGCTGCTTAAAACGTCGGAGGCGGAGTGCACCGCGTCGCTGATCATCGCGCCGGAATGTGCGAGGATGCCGGCGAGCAGCTTGAAGACCGACAGCGCCGTGTTGCCGGCGATGTTGACGAGCGAGACCTTTGTGGCCTCCTTTTTCATGACCGCGGCGTCATAGACCGCCTGGCTTTCCTTTTGGAGCATAATGGTCACCTCATGTGTGGGGGATAAGAAAAAACACCCCGGTCAGTCCATCTTACTGTCCCGTGGGTGTCAAAAAGAACCACTGTCGCCTGTATGCGGCGTCCCGGCTCCGAGCTTTTTCAAAAAGCTCCGGCCTGTTCGCGCTTACTTTATCAAAAGCGGAGGCGTTCGTCAAGCGGAGGAGAGAAAAAATGCTTTGGAACGCGAGAAATGAATCTGTCCGGTTGGGGAAGGCGCGGATGGAGGCCGTCCGCTTCGGCAGCGGCGGGAAAAACCTGGTCATCCTGCCGGGACTGTCGGACGGACTGACCACCGTAAAGGGAAAGGCGCTGCTGCTTGCCCCGCCGTATCGGCCTTTTTTCGAGCGCTATACCGTCTGGATCTTCAGCCGCAGAGAGCCGCTCTCCATGGGCTTTACGATCCGGGACATGGCCGCGGATCAGGCGGAGGCGCTGCATGCGCTCGGGATCGAACGCGCCGCCGTGATGGGCGTTTCGCAGGGCGGCATGATCGCCCAGTACTTTGCCGCGGACTATCCCGACATGACGGAGGCGCTGATCCTGGCCGTGACGGCGCCGTATGCGAACGAAACGGCAAAAGAGCGCGTCGAGCGCTGGCTCGAACTGACCGAACAGGGCGATCATAAAGGACTGATGATCGACACGGCCGAGCACAGCTATTCCGAGGCGTATCTGCGCCGATACCGCAAGGCGTATCCGCTGCTCGGCGCAGTCGGCAGACCGAAGAGCTATGAGCGCTTTCTGGCAAACGCGAGGGCGATCCTCGCCTTTGACGCGCGCGATGTGCTTGACAAGATCGCGTGCCCGACGCTGATCCTCGGCGGTGAAGAGGACAGGATCGTCGGGGCGGAGGCCTCGCGCGAGCTGCACGACGCGATCGCGCCAAGCGAGCTGTTCCTGTATCCCGGGCTCGGCCACGCCGTCTATGAGGAGGCGGAGGATTTCAGCGCCCGGGTGTTCCGCTTTCTGGAGGGCTGAAGGATGGCGGGAAAAATCATCCGCAGGCGCTTTTCCTTTTCCGGCGCGGTGCAGGGCGTGGGCTTTCGCTGGCGCGCGCGTCACGCGGCGGAGAGCTATGGCGCGACGGGCTGGGTCAGAAACGAGCGCGACGGCAGCGTGACGATGGAGCTGCAGGGCAGCGAGGAGACGATCGAGCGTGTGCTGGACGCCGTTGAGCGAGGCGCGTATATCCACATCGACGGCATGGACGTGCATTCGCTTCCCGTCGAGACGGACGAGCGCGGCTTTTACGCGCGCGGAGACTGGTAAAAAACAATCAATAACCGGGAGGGCTTGACAATGG
The DNA here is from genome assembly GCA_900320595.1 of uncultured Eubacteriales bacterium. GTDB lineage: Bacteria > Bacillota > Clostridia > Oscillospirales > Oscillospiraceae > Limivicinus. Next base: position 9,220 of record ONSW01000030.1, read on the forward strand.
ATATTCGCGATGAACTGGAGCTGCAGGACTGCCCATATTGCGGCGGCGCGGGGCTGCTTGAGGAAGAGGGCGGCTGGTGCTGGTATGTGATGTGCATGGACTGCGGCGCGCTGACCGCACACGTTGAATTCTCCACGCCCGAGGGCAGGCGCGAGGCGGCGAAGAAGGCCGCTTATGTCTGGAACATCGGCAAGGTCGTGCGCGGCGATATCGGAGAATAAATGATGGGACCGAGAGAATTTCTGGAGATCCTGCACGTGGCGGAACAGCTGAAGGACACGCCGCGCCACTGTACAACAAGCCGCGGCCGGCGTGAGAGCGTGGCCGAGCACAGCTGGCGCATCTCGCTGATGGCGCTGCTTGTAAAAGACGAGTTCCCCGGGCTCGACGCGGAAAAGCTCATGGCGATGTGCCTGATCCACGATCTGGGCGAGTGCTTCACCGGCGATATTCCCGTCTTCCGCAAGACGCAGGAGGATCGGGAGCGGGAGGACGCGCTGCTCGCCGAATGGGTGGACGGACTGCCGGAGCCGACGCGGAGCGAGCTTCAGGCGCTTTACCGCGAGATGGACGCACAGCAGACGACGGAGGCCAAGGTCTATAAGGCGCTCGACAAGCTCGAGGCCGTGATCCAGCACAACGAATCGCCCCTCTCAACCTGGGAGGAGCATGAGTATGAGCTTCAGCGGACTTATGCACACGAAACGGTCGCCTTCTCGCCGTGGCTCACGGCGCTGCGGAAAGAGATCCTGGCCGACACCGAGAAGAAAATCGAAACAGAGCAGCCGTAGATAGTTTACATAACGCAAGAGCGAGCGGAATTCGTTCCGCGCGCTCTTGCGCTTTCCATCGCAAAATGGTACAGTGTTTTTATCCTGTTTTTCGGAGATGAAGCGGCATGGAAGACAAAAAACAGACCCGGAAAAATCTGATCATGTTCCCCCTCGGCACTGTGGGGCGCGACATGGTCTATTCCCTGGTCACAAACTTTCTTCTGACCTTTGTGCTCTTTACGCGCTCGCTGACGGCGGCGCAGCTTTCGGCCATTACGGCGATCATGGTCGGTGCGCGGATCTTTGACGCGCTCAACGACCCGATCATGGGCAACATCATCGAGCGCACGCGCACGAAATGGGGCAAGTTCAAGCCCTGGATCGTGATCGGCATGTTCTCGACCTCGGCGGTCATTTACGCCGCGTTCAGCACCAAGCTGCAGGGCTGGAGCTTTGTGTGGTTCTTCGGGGTGATCTATTTCCTGTACTCCATCACCTACACGATGGGGGACATCTCCTATTGGGGTATGATCCCGGCGCTGAGCTCGGACGGCGACACGCGCAACGCTTTTACCGCGCGCACGACGCTCTTCGCGGGCATCGGCGGCACGGCGGCCAGCATTCTGATCCCGCTGCTGACGACCGGCGCGAACGCCATCGGCGGCAGCACGAGCGTGGCCTATGGCCGCATCGCGCTGGCGATCGCCTTCCTCGCCCCGGCCTTTTTGTGCTTCGTGCTCTTCGGCGTGCGCGAGCGGCGCGAGGACTTAAGCGAGCCCGTCCCGCCCGTCAGCTTTAAAAAGATCTGGAGCACGATCTCCGGCAACGACCAGCTGATCTGGATCGCGGTCATCTTTCTGATCCACGAGATCGGCAACGGCGTCGTGATGTCCGGCATCGGCTCAACCTATATTTACTTCGAGTTCGGCTATGAGGGCGGGCTCTACTCGCTGTTCACGACCGTGGGCATGTCGGTCACGGCGCTGCTGATGGTCTTTTATCCGGCGATCTCGCGCAAGCTGCCGCGCAAAAAGCTGATGGGCGTGCTCGTCAAGGTCGCGACGCTGGGCTATATCCTGATGATCGCCGTGCTCGCGATGCGCGCGGGCGAGCATTATGCGCTCGGCATGGATCTGAAGTTCCTGATCCTGACGATCGGCTATATGCTGGCAAACTTCGGCCAGTACGGCTTTTACCTCATCCTGATGATCTCGGTCATCAATACGGTGGAGTACAACGAATACCTCCACGGCACACGCGACGAGGGCATCATCACCTCGCTGCGTCCGTTCCTGACAAAGCTGGCCTCAGCGCTGACGGTCGTGATCGCGTCGGCGACCTATATGCTCGCGGGCGTCACGAAATATACCAACCAGATCTCCACCTATGAAAACGCCGCGGCGTCCGGTCAGATGAGCGAGAGCGACAAGCTAGCGGCCATCCACGAGCTGCTCGGCGGCGTCAGCCACAGCCAGAGCGTGGGGCTGCTGCTGGTCATGACGGTGCTGCCGTATGCGCTGATGGTGCTGAGCTATGAGCTGTATCTGCGGCGCTATAAGCTTGACGAGGCGGAGTACGACCGCATCTGCGGCGAGCTCAATGCGCGCAGGGAGAGCAAAAGCGTATGAGTCTGACGAAAATCGCCCTGAAAATCGCCGCGCCCGCGCCGAAGATAGAGGACTTTGAACGCTTCCTCTTTATCGGTCCGCACCCGGACGACATCGAGATCGGCGCCGGCGCCACGGCGGCCAAGCTGGCCGCGGCGGGGAAGCAGGTGAGCTTCCTCATCTGCCTCGACGGACGCTACGGAATGGAAAACGCGCCGGCGGATATGACGATCGAGCAGCTGATCGGCGTCCGGAAGGAAGAAGCGATCGCCTCCGCCCGCGCGCTCGGCGTGGAGAGGGTGACATTTCTCGACTTCTGCGACGGCGGGTTTTATGAGCCCGGCGCGCTGCGCGACGCGATGGCAAAAGCCGTCGGCGAGAGCGGGGCGCAGGTGATCTTTGCCCCCGACCCGGACTGCGCGAACGAGTGCCACACCGACCATCTGAATGTCGGACGGATCGCAAAGGAGCTTGCCTTCTTTGCGCCGTTTGACGACATCATGGCGCGCCGCGGGGCGAAGAGCGCCCCGGTCGAGGTCGTCGCGCTGTATATGACGGCGCGCCCCAACCGCTTCGTCAAGACGGCGGGGTATCTCGAGCGGCAGCTTGCCGCCTTGTTCGACTGCCACCAAAGCCAGTTCCCGCGCGGCTGCGCCGCGTCAAAGAGCATCGAACTGTATCTGAAGCTGCGTGCGGCGGACTATGGTCTGCGCACGCTCTCACGCTCGGCAGAGGGCTTTCGCGTCCTGGGGAGGACGCAGATGCACTGTCTGCCCGAGGCGGGGCTGTAAAGAGAAAAACGATCGGAGGAGGCGCCGGAAAAGACAGGCGCTTCCTCCGTATCTTTTGCCGACTCTCCCGACAGGCGAGTGAACTTGAAAGCCGCGTTATGGTTTTCCGGGGAAAATACCGGTATCATTTACTCAGGATCCGGAAACAAACGACGCAGGGGGATATCAAAATGGAACTGGGAAAGAAAATCAAACAGCTCCGCTTCAAGGCGGGACTGACACAGGAACAGCTGGCGGAAAAGCTGGGGATCGGAGCGCAGTCGGTCTCCAAATGGGAGAACGCGGTGTCGATGCCGGATATCACGGCGCTGCCGCTGATCGCGGAGCAATTCGGCGTGAGCATCGACGAGCTGTTCGAGTATGGATTGCGAAGCGGAGCTGCCCGCGGACGTGTTCCGCGACTATGAGGAATTTCTGAAGGAGCGCCTGGCCGAGGGCGTGGAGCGGGGACGCATCCTCAGCCTGCTCGGGCACCTTTACCACCACCGCATGGAGGCAGACGCACGCCGCGTGAGCGCCTATGCCCGCGAGTCGATCCGGCTCGCGCCGGAGAAAAAGGACTGCCAGTGGCTGCTCGGCCGGGCGGAGGGCGCCGTCATCTGGGACTGGAACATCGCCAATCACGCCCGGACGATCGATTTTTACAAGGAGGTCGTCGCGCTCGATCCCGGCGAGCCGAAAAGCCCGCTGCCCTATTACTACCTGATCGACCATCTGATCGCCGACCGGCGCACGGAGGAGGCCAGGGCGTATCTGGAGGAGCTGCGGAAGCTCCCGGCGCACAAGCCGATGCTGGCGCGCACCTACGAGGCGCACATCGCGCTGGCGGAATTTGACGAGCGGCGGGCAGACGCGATCATGGAGCAGGCGCTGCGGGACTTTGACCCGGAGAGCGGCATCCTCTTCGAGGCCGCGCAGTATTACGCGGGCAAATGCGACTACGAGCGCGCGGTCGAGCTCTACGAGGCGTCCTACGCCGCCGACAAAAAGCCGCGCTTCATCGACGCCCTGCAGGGGATCGCGGCGATCCGCGAGATTCAGGGGCGCTATGCCGAGGCGGCGGCCGCGTACGACCGGATCCTCGAGAATATGCGCGAGGAGTGGGGAATGACCGAGGAGGTCGCGCTGACAGACGCGCAGCGGGAAAAGGCCCGGCTGCTTGCAAAAGCGTAAAACGGCAGAGGCACGACAGACTGAAAAAACGGCGTGACCGATGCGGTCACGCCGTTTTTGGCGTTGTGATGGATATAAAGCTACAGCTTGTCCCGATAAGTCTTGAGGGCGGTAGGGATAGAGTAATCTGTGCGGATCATCTCCACCGTCTCCCAGACATAGCCGGGAGCTTCCTCCGGCAGCTCGACGCGCCATCCTGTCATATGCCACTCGACATGTGTGAAGATGTGCTTTGCGCTGCCGCAGGGTGCGATCGAAAGTGCGACGGGGAAGAGCATCGAACTGTATCTGAAGCTGCGCGCGGCGGACTTTGGGCTGCGCACCCTCTCGCACTCGGCGGAGGGCTTTCGCGTCCTGGGGAGAAGGCAGATGCACTGTCTGCCCGAGGCGGGGCTGTGATAATCAGAAAAAACGTCGGTGAAGAGCACCGACGTTTTTTCTCTTTCCAATCTTGCTTGGATAGGGATTACGTGATATAGTAAAAACATCCTAAGAAAAGAGGTTGAGCACATGACAAAGAAATTCCTGTCCCTGCTTCTCGCGCTGCTCATGGTCTGCTCTTTTGTGAGCGGCATGGCTTTCGCAGACGATGAGGCCGCTGCGGTCGAACGCAGTGCCGACATCGTGATCCTCTTCACCAGCGACGTACACTGCGGCATCGATCAGGGCTTCGGCTATGCCGGCCTGAGCGAGATCTATGATCATCTTGTCGCACAGGGCAACAAGGTCATCCTTGTTGACGACGGCGACAACATCCAGGGAGAGCCCATCGGCACCATGACGAAGGGAGAGGCGCTTGTCGATCTGATGAACAAGGTCGGCTACAGCGTCGCTATCCCCGGCAACCACGAATTTGATTACGGCATGGAGCAGTTCCTGTCCCTGGCCAAGCAGGCCAAGTTCAGCTATGTCAGCTGCAACTTCAACCATGAGGGCGAGCTTGTTTTCGATCCCTATGTGATCCGCGAGCTTGACGGCATGAAGGTGGCTTTCGTCGGCGTGACCACGCCCAAGACGCTCACCTCCTCCACACCGCGTTATTTCCAGGATGAGAACGGCGAGTTCGTCTACGGCTTCTTCCAGGACGAGACGGGCGAGGGCGTTTACAACGCCGTGCAGTCCGCTGTTGACGACGCCCGCGCCGAGGGTGCGGATTACGTCGTGGTCCTCGGCCACATGGGCAACGAGGAGGAGTGCCACCCCTGGACCTACTCTGACGTGATCTCCAACGTCTCCGGCATCGACGTGTTCCTGGACGGCCACAGCCATGACACCGACCAGGTCGTCATGAAGGACAAGGACGGCAAGGAAGTCATCCGCGCCGCCTGCGGCACGAAGCTGTCCTGCATCGGCTGGTGCCGCATCGACACCGAGGGCAAGATCACCACGGGCCTCTACACCTGGAACAACAACGAGAGCGCTCCCGCGCTGCTGGGCATCGCGAACAAGACCTCCGCGCTTGTCGACAAGGCCACCAGCGCCCTGGAGAAGAAGCTGAAGGAAGTCGTGGCGAGCTCCGAGGTGCTTCTCACCATCAACGATCCCGAAGAGGTCGACGCCAACGGCAAGCCCATCCGCATGGTCCGCCGCGCCGAGACCAACCTTGGCGACCTCTGCGCCGACGCTTACCGTATCCAGTCCGGCGCCGATATCGCCTTTGTCAACGGCGGCGGCATCCGCGTGAGCATCAACGCGGGCAAGATCACGCTCAACGACATTCTCAAGGTCCATCCCTTCGGCAACGCCATGTGCGTCATCGAGGTCACGGGCCAGCAGATCCTTGACGCGCTCGAATGGGGCGCCCGCGCGGTACCCGGCGAGAACGGCGGCTTCCTGCAGGTCTCGGGCCTGAGCTATGAGATCCACAGCTATATCGAATCGCCCTGCAAGAGCGACGAGAACAGCATGTTCGCCGGCATCGAGGGCGAGCGGCGCGTGCAGAACGTCCTTGTCGACGGCAAGCCCATCGACCCGGAGGCCACCTACACGCTGGCCAGCCACGACTACATGCTGCTCAACAATGGCGACGGCTACACGATGTTTGACGGCGCGCCGCTGCTGCAGGACCGTGTCAAGCTGGACAACCAGGTGCTGATCGACTACATCACCGAGACGCTGGAGGGCGTGATCGGCGAGGAGTATGAGGATCTCACTGGCGAGGGCCGCATCGTCATCGTCGAAGAGAAGCCCTGACAGTCATCATAAAATCCGATAACGCAAACAGCGCACCCGAAACCGGGTGCGCTGTCTTTATGTATCGGAGTAAAAGAGAGCTACAGCAAAGAGCGGTAGAACTTCAGCGCGGTAGGGAGAGAGTAGTCCTTTCGGATCGTCTCGGCCGTCTCCCAGATATAGCCGGGCGCTTCCTCCGGCAGCTCGACGCGCCATCCCGCCATGTGCCACTCGACATGTGTGAAGATGTGCTTGGCGCTGCCGCAGGGTGCGATCGAAAGTGCGACGGGGAAGAGCATCGAACTGTATCTGAAGCTGCGCGCGGCGGACTTTGGGCTGCGCACCCTCTCGCGCTCGGCGGAGGGCTTTCGCGTCCTGGGGAGAACGCAGATGCACTGTCTGCCCGAGGCGGGGAAATAAAGGCCTTCTCCAGAAAAGAAAAAACAGCGGCAGTTTTTTCTTTTTCAGCTGTTTCTGCTGTTGAGAGTTCGCAGAACGGCGTAGATCGCGCCGTAAAGAACGCCGGCGATCGGCCAGACAATCCAGGTGCTGCTCCAGCGGCCGGAAAGGAAGCTCCAGGTGAGATAGCCCGCCGTGACGAGCGTCCAATAGCACCCGGCGATCCAGCCGAATTTCTTTTCGGTCTGCTTGGCTTCGCGGCTATAATCCTCCTCTTCCAGGAGCTGATGAAAACCGTCCCATACGATGGAAGAGCGGACGATCAGCAACACGCCGACGGATATGATAGCGAGAAGCAGACATACCGCGAAGATGTGGAAAAAGCTGTCCTCACCGAAGAGAAAAAGACTCAGAAACAAGGGCAGTACGGCGACGACACACAGCACAATGCCAATGGTGAGCTGGCGGGTAAAGGCCGGACGGAACTTCTCGCGGCGCTCGCGCACCATTCCGTCCACGCCGTAGAGCGTGTCGATTGGCTCTCTTTCCAGATATTCATACTGGCTGGCGCGCAGCCCGCAGGAGACGAAGAGCGCCACGGCGCAGCCCACCAGAACGAACAGAAACGCCAGACCAAGCCCCACGGCCTGCGTTTCAGCGAGAGAAAGCCGCTCGGCCTCCGACGCGCCGGAGAGAAAGATGAGCGCAATCGGAGAGAGGATGCACAGCATCACGCCAAGAGCGATGCGGACAGCGTTCTGCTCGCGCAGCTGCAGAAAAGAAGAGGCCTCCTCCATGGAAACTGTGCGCAGGGGACTGTCGGCACGGTCGCTTTCCGAAAACTCGGCCTGCTCCAGCTCGTCCTTCAGCAAATAATCGGTGCTGACGCCGAAGAGCTGTGAGAGACGGACAAGCCGCCCCATGTCGGGCACGGACTGGGCACCCTCCCATTTGGAAATGGACTGGCGGCTGACGTCCATTTTCTCCGCAAGCTCCTCCTGCGACCAGCCGTTTTTCTTTCTCTGTTCGATGATCTTGTCTGCGAGTATCATGCTGAAAACTCCCTTCGTTTCGGATGGACCCATCATATCCGAAAGACTGTTTGCCTGCTATCAAGAGAGACTGAAAGTTCCGCAACCGGTGGTTGCAATTCAGCAAAAATGCGCTTGTCAGAGCTGCTTGAGATAGTATTTCAGCGCTGTCGGGACGGAATAGGCCGTGCGGATCGTCTCCGCCGTCTCCCAGACATAGCCGGGGGCTTCCTCCGGCAACTCGACGCGCCATCCTGTCATATGCCACTCGACGTGCGTGAAGATATGCTTCGCACTGCCGCAGGGTTCAAGGGAAAGTGCGTCGGGGAACTGCACGTCAATTTCCTCCCGCGTGAGCGTACCCTCGCAGGAGGGAAACTCCCACAGGCCGGCGAGCAGTCCCTTTTCCTCACGGCGGCGGATCGCGTATTTTTCCCCGCAGTGAAGGAGAAGGACGGTCCGTTCCTCGATGCGTCTGGCTTTCGGTGCGCTGCGCACCGGATACTGTGTCGGATCGCCCGCGGCGCGGGCGCGGCAGAGCGCGGCGGCCGGACAGGCGACACACAGCGGCTCGCCGTTCGGGATGCAGACCGTCTCGCCAAGCTCCATCAGACCCTCGGTGACAAGGGCGGCCTGTTCCCCCGACGGGTATATGCTGCGCAGATCGGCCGTGACGCTCTTGCGCACGGCGGAGGACATGACATCGTCCTTCGAGGCGAGCAGTCGCGAGAGGACGCGCAGTACGTTCCCGTCCACGGCGGGCTCGGGCTTATGAAAGGCAAGGGAGGCGATCGCCCCGGCGGTATACTCGCCGATGCCACTCAGTGATCGCAGCTCCTCCGCTGTCGCGGGAAGCGCGCCGCCGAAGCGCTCGATGATCTGCTGCGCCGCTTTCTTCAAATTGCGCGCGCGGGAATAGTAGCCGAGGCCCTCCCAGAGCTTCATGAGTCTGTCGTCGTCGACCGAGGCGAGCGCAGCGACGTCGGGCAGCTCGGCAAGGAAACGCTCGTAATAGGGGATCACGGCCTCGATGCGCGTCTGCTGGAGCATGATCTCCGAGATCCAGACGTGATAGGGCGTGGGGGAGCGGCGCCAGGGGAGATCGCGGCGCACGGCGGCGTCCCAGTCCGCAATACGCGGCAGGGCTGCGGCAAGTATTTCCCGATCCGTCATCGGCGCACCTCCTCTCCCTTTTTTTTCGCATTATACCATTTCCATTTTCCTGTGGCAAGCGCCGCGGCGTTCTGCTATAATCGAAACAAGAAAAAGAGGTGGAGAAGCATGACGGATAAACAAATCGGCGCGGTTAGGCTTGAGACCGCCTGCGGCGCGGTGCGCGGCAACGAGCGGGAGGACTGTCTCGAATTTCTGGGCGTGCCCTATGCAAAGGCGGAGCGCTTTGCCTATGCGAAGAGCGTCGAGCATTGGGACGGCGAGCTGGACGCGACGGCCTTCGGCCCGGCATGCCCGCAGAACCGCGGCTGGCACGAGCATATGGAGGATCCGACCTTCCGCTTTTACAAGCGGGAGTTTCGTGAGGGAAGCGTTTTTGCTTACAGCGAGGACTGTCTGAATCTGAACATCTATACGCCGAAGGGGGCGCACAACTGCCCGGTCGTGCTGTTCTTCCACGGCGGCGGCTTTGAATCCGGCATCAACAGCGAAAGCCCCTTTGACGGCGCGGCGCTCGCGGTGAGGGGAATCGTCACGGTCTTTGCCAACTACCGGCTCGGCCCTCTCGGCTATCTGACGCATGCGGAGATTCAAAAGCGCTTCGGCCGCGACGGCAACTTCGGCCTCGATGACCAGCTCACGGCGATTCGCTGGGTCAAGAAGCACATCGGCGACTTCGGCGGCGACGGGGAGAACATCACGCTCCTCGGCCAGAGCGCCGGGGCGATCTCGATCCAGTATCTCTGTCTCAACCATGCGAACGACGGGCTCTTTCAGCGGGCGGCCATGATGTCGGGAGCAGGGCTTTTCCCGCGTTTTGCGCTGCCGCGAAAGGCGGAGGACACGCACGCATACTGGGAGGAATTTTTAAGCGACGCGGGCTGCAGGAGCTTTGACGAGCTGAAAAAAGCTCCGCTCGACGCGATCTTCGACGCGGTCGAGACGATACGCGCGCGGAGGAAGGATTCGACCTATAACACGATGCCGGTCGTCGACGGGCTGCTGATCCCGGAGCCGGTCGATCGAATGATGCGCGATCCGATGAAGCTGGATTATCTCATCGGCTTTACGAACACGGATCTCTTCGCGCCGGTCATGGCGTGGATCGGCATGGACTTTGCCCAGAAGAACAACGGCTTTGTCTATTTCTTCGACCTTGATTCGCCGGGAGACGACAGCCGGGCTTTTCATTCCTGCGATCTGCGCTATATCTTCGGGACGCTCTCCAACGGCTGGCGGCCGTACGGCGAGCGGGACTATGCCGTTTCGGCGCAGATGACGGACTTTCTCGCAAACTTCGCCCGCTGCGGCGACCCCAACGGAGCGGGGCTGCCGCGCTGGGAGCGCAGCGGAAGAAGAGCACTTCGGTTTACAAAATCTAAAACATCAATGAGTTATGTAAACTATTTTAGGCTTGCGGCAAACTTCCTGAAAAAAGGAGATCCCAAAGCATGAAATTTGACCATCGCTTTTCTCTTGCTGATTCCGCAGCGTCCATGCGGCTCTACCGCGCGGACGGCGTGAGCATGCGGCTCGACTTCTTTGAGCATATCCTGCGCGTGGCGCTGCTGCGTGACGGTACCGCACCGCTGCCGACCTGGAGCGTCTGCCCCGGGGAAGAGGACTGTCCGCTCGAAGGGCGCGACAAGCTCTCGACCGAGGGCATTGCGGCCGTTTGCCCCGTGGTGGAGGAAGATGAGGAGCAGCTGCGCTTTTCGCTTGACGGGGTGGACTTCACGGTCGAGAAGAAAAACTTCCGCATCACGGCGCGGAATGAAAAGGGCATCCTCTATGCCGACCGCAGCGGCCTTGCCTATAACTTCGACGGCGAGCTTGGCGACGGCTCGGTGCACTATACACGCCGTGAGGAGGGCGAGCGGATCTTTGGTCTGGGTGACAAAGGCGGCACGGTGAACAAAGCCGGGCGCAGTTTCGCCCTCGCCGCCGGGGATTCGATGGGCTTTTCCGCCCGGACGAGCGACCCGCTTTACAAGCAGATCCCGTTTTATATCTGCGAAAACAGCGCCGGATCCTACGGCCTTTTTTATGACACCTGCTCGAACGGCCGCGTCGACTTCGGCGCGGAGCACGACAATTATTTCGAGCCCTTCTCCTCGATCCGCTTTGAGGAGGAGAACATGGTCTTTTATCTGATCCTCGGCACGATGGAGGAGATCGTGCAGCGCTTTACGGCGCTCTGCGGCGGGAGCGCGCCGGTGCCGGACTGGGCGTTTCGCTACTGCGGCAGCACAATGGAGTATACCGATGCGCCGGACACGGACGCGCGTCTGCGCTCGTTTGCGGCGAAATGCGAGGAAAACGGCATCCGCGCGGGCGGCTTTTATATGTCAAGCGGCTATACCCAGATCGGCGAGCAGCGCTGTGTGTTCCACTGGAACACGGACAAGATCCCCTCGCCGGAGGGGCTTGCGGCATGGTTTCGCGAGAGGGGCATGGAGCTGATCGTAAACGTCAAGCCCGCGTTTCTGACCACGCATCCGCTCTATGACATGATCGCGCGGCACGGCTGGTTTCTGCATTATGCCGACGGCACGCCCGCCTGCTTCCCGTTCTGGGGCGGGATGGCGAGCTATCTTGATTTTACAAACCCGGAGGCCTATGACTTCTGGAAGGAGTGCGTGAAGACGCAGCTCGCCCAAAAGGGCTATCGCAGCATCTGGAACGACAACAACGAATACGACGTACAGGACGCCGACGTGCTCGCCTGCGGCTTTGGCCATGAGACGAGGGCCAGACTGATCCGGCCGCTTTTCTCCTGCCTTATGGCGCGCTCGAGCCGCGAGGCCGTGACAGAGACGCTGGGCGTGGACTATGTGCCCTTCAACATCTCCCGCTGTGCGATGGCGGGAACGCAGCGCGCGGCGACGACCTGGACCGGCGACAACTACACCTCGTTTTCCGAGCTGCGTTATAACCACTATCAGGCGATGACGATGGCCTTGACGGGCTTTTTGTTCTTCGGCCAGGACATCGGCGGCTTCTCCGGCCCGCAGCCGGATGAGGAGCTGTTCCTGCGCTGGCTGCAGTACGGCGTGTTTACGCCGCGCTTTGTCCTGCACTCGTGGAAGCCGGGGCGGGAGAGCACGATGCCGTGGCTCTATCCCGAGCGGATGGAGAGCGTGCGCTCGCTCTTTGCCCTGCGCGAGAAGCTGCTGCCGTATCTGGCGGAAGAGTGCGAGAAAAAGCGGAAGGAGCACCTGCCGCTGATCTATCCCGTTTTCCTGCGTGAGGAGGGCTATGACTGCGAGGCCGACTGCTTTTTCTGCGGCGACCGATTTTTGGCCTGCCCGGTGTTCGACCGGGGGGCGGAGGCGGTGACGGTGACGCTGCCGCGCTGCGCGGAGGGCTGGCTCCTGCGCGGCGAGGGCGAGCTGATCCCCGGCGGGGAGACGGTCACGGTGCCCTGTCTGCCGGCAGACCTGCCGGTATGGTTTGAAATCAAATAAAAAAAGCATCCCGGATCCGTCGGATCCGGGATGCTTGCGTATACGGCAGGTTCAGATATCGATGCTGTTGTTCTCGTAATGCTCACGCAGCTTGAGCTCCTTCTGCTCCTGCAGCTCCGCGACCTTTTTGCGCGTCAGCGGATAGTAGACAAAGAGCATCAGCGCCATCAGACCGAAGAGCACAGCGGGGATGAGCGTGGCGAGGTCGTACATCTTTTTGAGATTGCCGAGCGTCTGCACCGCGCCTTTTTCGTACTTGTAGTGCATGCCGAGCAGCGCGCCGTTGACGCACACGGCCGAGAGCACCTGGCCGAGCTTGCGGAAAAAGTTGAACACGGAATAGGCTGTGCCGTCGTCGCGGCTGCCGGTTTTGACCTCGAGATCGTCGATCGTATCGGTCACCATGGCCCAGAGCTGCATGACCAGCGTCGTAAGTCCGCAGCCGCTGACAAAGCAGAGCGCGAGGAAAATCCACATCAGCTTTTCCGGAGCCATGCCGCGCAGGAAAAAGAGAATCAGATTGGCTGCCGCGGCCGCCGCGACGCCGACGGCGCAGACTTCCTTCTTGCCGATCCTGCGCGCCATGCCGGGGAGAATAAACATCATCACAAGCATCGGGGAATAGGTGCAGGCCTGGGAAGCCAGATTCATCCAGTTGGCGTGGAAATAGTCGTCAAAGAGATAGGTGTAAAAGCTCTGGGTGAACATCTGGCCGGCGAGCAAAAGCATGGAGATGAGACTGACCGAGACAAAGGCGCGGTTTGAAAAGAGCAGACGGATCGCCTTCGCGGTTGCGCCCTTCTCAGCCTTCTGCGGCCTGGTCTTGACGCGCTCGCGGTTAAGCGTGTAGGCGATGAGCAGCATCACAAAGGAGAAGACGGCCATGATCACGACGCCGCGGATCACGGGCGCATACTGCATGTCGGTGATCGCCTTGCCATTTTCGCCGAGCACGACGTTGCCGCTGGCATCGAGCCGCTTTTCATAGGCGAAGCTCGCGATCAGCAGCACCGGGATCGAGCCGAGCGCCGCGCCGATCGAGCGCCAGACCGAGAGCTTGCTGCGCTCGTGCGCGTCCGTCGTCACGACCGAGGCGAGCGAGCCGAAGGGGATCTGCAGCACGGTGTAGGCCATGCCGAAGAAGATATAGGTCACGGTCGCGTACACGCAGGTTGCGACGGTGTGGCCCTCCTCGCCCATACCGGGGAAGCGGAGGAACATCAAAACCGCCGAGAGCGCGAGCGGGAAGGCCGCGTACAGGATCCACGGACGGTAGCGCCCGCCCTTGCCGGGCATTGCCGTGTCGCAGATGCGGCCCATGATCGGGTCGTTGATGCCGTCCCAGATGCGCGCCGCAATGAACATCAGCATGATGAAGAGCGGACTGAGGTGGAAAATGTCGGTATAGAACTTCTGCAGCAGGGTCGTCACCAGACTGAACACAAGACAGCCGGCCGTGTCGATCATCGCATAGCCGATATAGTCCTTTGCTCTCAGACCGCTGGTGCGCGCGATGTAGGATTCGTTCATCTCTCTTTCTCCTTTACCAGTCGTTATCCTCATAGACCTGCCGCAGGCGGGCGATCTCCCCCTCCGGCAGCGGGGGCTGCAGGGGATTGTTGCCCGTGCGGAAGCAGGGCTCAAAATACGAAATGGGCGTGACGTCGACGACCTCCGGCCGAATGTCCACGCGGGCGAAGAGCCCGTTGTCCAGCTCGAAGAGCGCGTGGTCGCGGTAATAGCCGATATACCGGCCGAGCACGGGCTTGCGGTAGGGCTTTTGGCAGGTTTCATACAGCTCCGGCATGTCGGCGACGAAGATGACGTCGAGGGGGCGGTCTTTTGCCTCGCGCAGGGCGATCTTGACGGCTTCATCCTTCGGGAAACGGTAATAGAGCGAGGAGAAGAAGGGCATCGCGATGCTGCGGCAGCCTAAACTCTCGGCAAGGTCAAAAATGCTTTGATAGCAGTAGTGCAGCACCAGAAACTCGTTGGCCTTTCCCGTCAGCCACACCGGAGCGGCCGTGACGATCAGTCGGGAAAAGGGGAGCGAAGCGGCGTCGGCTTCTGCCGCGCGCCCGACCGAAAGAAAGCGCAGCGCCCTGATCGCGCGGCGCAGATCGTCTCCGCCCGCGGCGGCGACGGCCTTGCACGAGGGCATCTCGCTGGGCGAGAAGTCGATCTCAATGCTGATGGCGACGGCGTCGGTCTGCTGTGAGAGGATGTCTCCCTGGACGACACGATAGGACATGGGCTTCCCTCCGAGGTTTTTTCTTTATTTTACTCCCCGGCGCTCCCGCTTGGCAAGTGCGTATAATCAATATTGGCAAGCGGACGGAAATGTGATAAAATCGCAAGCATGATTTTCAAACAAAAGGGGAGGGAGCATATGCGGGAGTATCCGATCCTGAAAAGCAAGCTGTTTCTGTACCTGACCGAGTTTTTTGCCGGCGTGTCCGTCATGGCGGTCGAGCTTGGCGCAAGCCGTCTGCTCGCACCATATTTCAGCTCGTCCCAGATCGTGTGGACGATCATCATCGGCACGATCATGATTGCGATGGCGCTGGGCAACCTGTACGGCGGGCGCGCGGCGGATAAAAACCCCGACCCGGCGCTGCTCTACCGCCGGATCCTGATCGCCGCGGTCTGGATCGCCGCGATCCCGGTGCTTGGGAAATATATCATCATGGGCGTCACGGGACTTTTGATCTTCACGGTCAGCAGCAATTTCCTCGTGATCGCGGCCTTCGTCTCGTGCATGGTGATCTTCGTCTTCCCGCTGTTCCTGCTCGGCACGGTCACGCCCTCGCTGGTCAAATCCGCGGTTGAAAGTCTTGACGACAGCGGGCGCACGGTCGGCCGGCTCGGCGCGTGCAACACGATCGGCAGCATCCTCGGTACCTTTCTGCCGACCTTTGTCACGATCCCGACGGTCGGCACGGCGGTGACCTTTCTGCTTTTCTCCGGCATCCTGCTTGCGATCGCGCTGGCCTTCTTTCTCAGCACAAAGACAAAGCTGCGCACGGCCGTGATCTGCCTTATCCTCTTTCTCCTGTGCGCGATCTTCGGCCGCAGCACGGCCTTTGCCTTCTGGGAAGAGAAGCTGACCTATGAGGGCGAGTCGGTTTATAACTATCTCCAGGTCAAGGAGGACGAGCGGAGCATCGTGCTGTCGACCAACGTCCTCTTCGGCGTTCAGTCGGTCACGATGAAGGAAGGCGGCCTCACGGGCATGTATTACGACTATGCCCTCGCCGCGCCCGTCATGTGCGGAAGGGAGGCGCCGCGCGTGCTTGTCCTCGGCAACGGGACGGGCACTTATGCGAAGCAGTGTCTCGACTATTTCCCCGGCTCCTCGGTCGAGGGCGTGGAGATCGACGGGCGCATCACCGAGCTCGCCTGGCGGTATTTCGATCTGCCGGACGCGGTAAAGGTGACGGAATATGACGGCCGCGCCTTTCTACAGGCGGTCGATACGAAATATGACGTGATCCTGGTCGACGCCTATCAGGACATCACGATCCCGTTTCAGATGTCCTCGGTCGAGTTCTTTACACTTGTGCGCGAGCATCTATCGGACGGCGGCGTGATGGCCGTGAATATGAACATGCACTCCGACGGCGAGGGCAGCATCAACGAATCGCTCTGCGACACGATCGCCGCGGTCTTTCCCGCCGTTGTGACGGCGGACGTGCGCGGCAACACCAACCGCGAGCTCTTCGCCTGTGTCGAGGGCGACCCGGCAGAGCGGCTTGCGGAGAACTTAAATTTGCTCGCGCCCGGCGAGCTGCGCAGTATGATGGAGCAGGTCTCCCAGCGCCTGACACCGGTGACGGGCGGAAGCCACGTGCTGACCGACGACCGCGCGCCGGTCGAGGTGCTTGGCATGCGGGCGATCGACGCGCTAATCTCGGACGAGCTCGTCTGGGTGCGCGGCATCTATGAGCGCGAGGGGCTGCGCGGCCTGATCGAAACGTTTGCATACCTTAAGGAGGATCGAACCGTGAAAGAAGTTGATTACAGCACGCTCTGCGCCGAGGCGGAAAGCCTTATCGCGGGCGTGGAACACCCGATCGCGAATCTGTCGAATCTATCGGCGCTGATCTTCCAGACGCTCGATGACCTGAACTGGGCGGGCTTCTATCTGCGCGAGGGCGAAACGCTGGTGCTCGGCCCGTTCCAGGGGCGCGTCGCCTGTATCGAGATCCCGCTTGGACGCGGTGTCTGCGGCACGGCAGCAGAGGAAGACAAGACCCAGCTCGTGCCGGACGTGCACGCCTTTCCGGGGCATATCGCCTGCGACGGCGCGTCCAATTCCGAGATCGTGATCCCGCTGCACCGCGGCGGGGAGGTCGTCGGCGTGCTCGATATCGACAGCCCGCTGCTCGGCCGCTTTTCCGAAACGGATAAAGCGGGGCTCGAAGCGCTTGCCGCCGTGATCGAGAAGCACGTGTTCGCGGAATAAAAAAAACAGACACCAGAAAAAAACGGATGTGAAAGCTTGCTTTCACATCCGTTTTTTTGATTATTCGCTGCGCAGCGGCAGCCACCAGGTAAAGCCGAAGGCGAGACAGTTTGCGATCCACTCCGCCGCGCCGACGCCCTTTTCTTTGGCGACCTTGCGGCCAATGGTCAGCGTCTCGGAAAGGTGCATCGCGAAGAGCACGATCAGCGGAATCGGCTTCTTCCTTGCCGCAAGCGCGGCGAAGGCGGCGAAGAGCACGACGCAGATCGGCTTGCCGAACCATTTTGTCAGCTTGAGAAACATCGCGTTTGTCCTCCTTTTTTCAAATCAGCGCAGGAAGCCGTTGATGATCTGCTCCTCGGCCTCAGCCTCGGTCAGGCCCAGCGTCATCAGCTTGGTCAGCTGGTCGCCGGCGATCTTGCCGATCGCGGCCTCGTGGACGAGCATCGCGTCGATGTCATTTGCCTCGAGCGAGGGGATGGCCAGAATATGGCCGCGGTCCATGATGATCGAGTCACACTCGGTATGGCCGCTGCAGGGGGCGTTGCCGGTGATACGGGCATTGAAGGTCTGGCTTGAGTCGTCGCGCGCGACGCTGCGGGAGACGACGTCAGCCGTCGCGCCCGCGCCGTTTAAGTTGACCTGATAGGAGCTGACGGCGTTCTGGCTGCCGTGGGTCATCAGGCGCTCCTTGACGACGAGCTTCGCGCCGCTCTTGAGCTCGGCGATCGTCGTGCGCTCGGTCGAGTCGACGCCCTTGATCTGCTCCATCTCCATCTCCATGGAGCTGTCCTCTTCCATATAGCACTCGGTCACCGGGTTGAGGATGCGCTTGCCCCTGCCGTCGCCGGAGCCGTAATGCTTTTCCACATATTTCACCTTGGCGCCGCGGCCGACGAAGAAGCGGTGGACGCCGTCATGCTCGCTGTCCTGGCCGCCGCAGTTATCGATGCCGCAGCCGGCGACGATCACGACGTCGGCGTCCTCACCGATATAAAAGTCGTTGTATACCGTCTCCTTGATGCCGCTCTCGCTGATCACGACGGGAATGTGGACGCTCTCGTTCTTGGTGCCCGGCTTGATGCGGATGTCGATGCCGCTGCCGTTTTCCTTTGAAATGATGTCGATGTTGGCGGTGGTGTTGCGCCCGGCAAGCTGGCTGTTCGCGCGGAAGTTATAGGCGCCGGCCGGAACGGAATGAAGATCGGCGATCTCGGAGATCAGCCGCTTCTGGATCGCGTCAAGTTTGACCATGTTCTTCCTCCTTCCTTACTGCAGCTTTTCGCAGACGCTGACCGGCGCAGTCTTGCCGATCAGCTCCGGCAGGATCTCGTCCGGCGCGCCGCGCTTGGTGATGCGTCCGTCAGCGAGGACGATGATCTCGTCGGCGATCTGCAGGATGCGCTCCTGGTGGGAGATGATGACGATCGAGCTGTCCTGGATCTCACCCTGCATCTTTTCAAATATACGGATCAGATTCTGAAAGCTCCACAGGTCGATGCCGGCCTCGGGCTCGTCAAAGACGCTGAGCCTGGTCCGGCGGGCAAGGAGCGTCGCGATCTCGATGCGCTTGAGCTCGCCTCCGGAGAGGGAGGAGTTGATCTCGCGGTCGATATAATCGCGCGCGCAGAGACCGACCTCCGAGAGATATTCGCAGGCGGCGGAGAGGGAAAGGTTCTTCCCCGCGGCAAGACGGAGCAGATCCTGCACGCGGATGCCCTTGAAGCGGACGGGCTGCTGAAAGGCAAAGCTGATGCCGCGCTTGGCGCGCTCGGTGATGTCGAGAGCGGTGATGTCCTCGCCGTCGAGAAGAATGCTGCCGGAAATCGGCTTTTCGATGCCCATGATCAGGCGGGCGAGCGTGGATTTGCCGCTGCCGTTCGGGCCGGTGATGACGACGAATTTTCCGTTTTCGATCGTAAGACTCAGATCGTGGATGATCTCTTTTTCCCTGTTCTCCTCGCTGACTGCGAAGCTCAGGTTCTTGATCTCAAGCATGGTTTGTCTCCTTTGTGCGTTTTGTTCTAACTATCCTATTTTATGCTAAAATCTGCTGCTTTGCAATAGACGAAGAAAAGAATAATGGCAAAATCAGAGTGAAAGGAAGAGGGCGCGGAACAGCAATTGGTAATCATTGACTTTTGCACGTGCGAACGATAGAATGAGCTCGTGCCCCAAGGTGGGCAAACAAACAGCGAGAAACGGTTCAAGGAGGATCCGGCATGAACACGACCGTCTATAAGAAAGAGCTGGGATGGGAGAGCTTCCTTTTCCCGCTTGTCTTCGCGGCGTTTTTTGCACTTTTCGCTTATCGCATGGGGCTGGCCAACACGATCAACACGATGATGAACACGGCCTACCGCCTGCTGATCGACACGGTTTTGTACATCACGGCGGTCTGCGTGATCATGGGCGCGATCTCGGCTCTCTTAAGTGAGTTCGGCTTCGTCTCGCTTGCCAACCGCGTGCTCCAGCCGCTGATGCGGCCGATCTACGGCATGCCGGGGGCGTCGGCGCTCGGCGTCGTGACGACGTTCCTTTCGGATAATCCGGCGATCCTGGCGCTGGCTGAGGATCAGAATTTCCGCCATTTCTTCAAGGCGTATCAGTTTCCCGCGCTGACCAATCTCGGCACGGCCTTCGGCATGGGGCTGATCGTCTGCTCGTATATGTACAGCCTTTCTCCCGCAATGGGGCGGCCGCTCGGCGCCGCGGTGCTGATCGGGCTGCTCGGCGCGGTGATCGGCAGCGTTGTCTCGACCAGACTGATGCTGATCTTCACGAAAAAGCATTTCGGTACCGAGGCCGCGCTCCCGCCGCTCGAAGGCGAGGCGGCCGAGACGCCGGCCGGCATGCGTCCGGTGCGCCGCGGCGGGGTCGGCAGCCGCGTGATGGGCGCGATCCTCGAGGGCGGCCACAGCGGCGTAAAGATGGGCGTCGCGATCGTGCCGGGGGTGCTGGTCGTGTGCACGATGGTGATGATGCTGATCAACGGCCCGTCGGAGAGCGGGGCGTATACCGGCGCCGCATATGAGGGGATCCGGCTTTTGCCCCGGCTCGCGAGCAAGATCGACTTTATCCTCAAGCCGCTCTTCGGCTTCACCTCGCCCGAGGCCGTCGGCGTACCGGTCACGGCGCTCGGCGCGGCGGGCGCGTCGCTGAGCCTGACGGCCACACTTGTCCGCCAGGGACTTGCAGGGCCGAACGACATCGCCGTGTTCACCGCGATGTGTATGTGCTGGAGCGGATACTTAAGCACGCACACCTCGATGATGGACAGTCTGCACTGCAAGGAGCTGATCGGCAAGGCGATCGCAAGCCACACGCTCGGCGGCCTGTGCGCGGGCGTCGCGGCGCACTGGATCTATGTGCTGCTTTCGATGCTCTTCTGATCATACGGAAAAGAAAAGACCTCCCGGCGGGGAGGTCTGAACCGAACCAGTAAAAACGGACAATAGACAAAAGGCCCCCTGATGTAGGAAAATAAGAGTACTACATCAGGGGGTAAAACTATGCCAAGAAGTTTCAGAAGAATTTGGCCTGAAAGATAAATATGTTGTGCAACAGCTGCTGACGCGAGAGAGGCGCAAAGAAAGGAAAGCAGCCGCGGGAATTATATTACGACCCAAAGGTCGCCCGAGAAAAGATTCTGCACCGCGAGACATCATGGCAGAACAAGCCTATGAGATACAGCGGCTAAAAATGGAGAATGAGTTGCTGCGGGATTTTCTCTCGCTCACCGGAAAGGGGTGAAGACCAGCGTTAAATACAAAGTGATCTACCGCCACAGGGAGAAGTACAGCATCAGCGAGATGTGTCATTTCTTCGGTGTCTCACGCAGCGGCTACTATGGGTATGTGAAACGAGCAGAGCTGCCGGCAAAGGATCTGCCGCTGGCCGAGAAGATCCGCGAGTGCCAGGTT
>ONSW01000048.1 GCA_900320595.1 uncultured Eubacteriales bacterium
ACGTCGCCGAAGGCGAGGGCAAAGTTTTCGGCGTTGAGCTGGCCGGAGACCGTGAGGTTCGTGGCCTTGCCGAAGAAGTCCTTGCTGTCGTCCACGGTGCCGTCTTCTTTCAGGGGCAGGTTGTTGAGATCGAGCGTCGTCACGCGGAACATCTCGCCCGCGCCCTCGGCGTCGGAGCCGGTGATGATCGGCGTCTGGGCATAAACGAAGCCGCGGCTCTGGAAGAATTCGTGCACGGCCATCGCCGCGACGCTGCGCACGCGGAAGATGGCGGAAAACAGGTTCGTGCGCGGACGCAGATGCTGGATCGTGCGCAGAAATTCGACGCTGTGGCGCTTTTTCTGCAGCGGATAGTCCGGCGTGGAGACGCCCTCGACGGTGATCTCGTCGGCCTTGAGCTCGAAGGGCTGCTTGGCCTCGGGTGTGAGGACGAGCGTTCCCCGCACGATCAGGGCAGCGCCAACGTTCTGGCGTGCGATCTCATCGTAATTATTCAGTCTGCCCCTCTCGAAGACGACCTGCAGCGGCTTGAAGCAGCTGCCGTCGTTGAGCTCGGCAAAGCCGAAGTTCTTCATGTCGCGCACGGTCCTGACCCAGCCGCAAACAGTGATCTCACGGCCGTCGAACGCGCTCGGCTCGGCATAGATGCCGGCAATTTTCTGACGTTTCATTGGCACTTGTCCTTTCTTTGTATCCGCTGCGGGATACTCAAATTTTTTCACGGGGCGCTCATGTGCCCCGTGAAATGGTATTATATCCAATTATTCCAGTGATTGCAATCTTTTTCTTGCACTTTTCCTGGATTCAGAAGATCAATTCTACAGGAGCGTGGTAATTGCACAGCTCAAGCTCGGTATGCGCGCCGCCGTCCTCGCCGTCGCGCGTCCAGGCGACCGGCTTTTCAAAGGTGAACTTTGCCTTTTTCGTGTGCAGGATCACGAGATCGTCACAGTCGAAGGTCTGGGCCAGGACGCTTGCCGCGATCGCGCCGAAGCCGTCGATCGCGATCGGCTCTCGCACGAGCACGAGCTCGCTCATGCCGTCGCCGAGACTGACCATCTCCTCTTTGAGGCGGACGATGCCGGCCACGGAGGTGGAGTTGGACATGCTGCCGTACAAAAAGCGCCCCTCGACGACGCCGTCGTCGTATTCCACGCGGGCCTTGTAGGCCTCGATCTTCGGCAGCTGCGCCATGCCCTGGAGCACATAGGCCAGGTGGCCGAGCGCCTTTTTCTGGTTCTGCGGCGTGGCATAGCTGACTTCGGTAAAGGCGCCGAAGGCCGCGATATAGGCAAAATAGCCCTCGTCGCCGAAGCCGCCGACGTCAAAGGGGTGGGGCGTGCCCTCGAGGATGCGGCGCGCCGCGCCGACCGTGTCGTTCTTCGGCAGATCCAGCGTCGTGGCCACGTCGTTGGCCGTGCCCATCGGGATATAGCCCACCTTCGGCGGATGCTCGAGCCGCATCAGACCGGAGAGCACCTCGCTGAGCGTGCCGTCGCCGCCGATACAGGCCACGACGTCGTATTCCTCGCCGTGCGCCGCGGCAAACTCCGTGGCGTCACCGCGTCCGGCCGTGAAGAACAGCGTCGTGCGGAAGCCGCCCCGGTCGAGCAGATGCAGCGCGTCGGGCAGATTCAGCTTATAACCGCCGCGCCCCGCGGCGGGATTGATGATCAGCATCAGTTTTTTGTCCATGATCTTCCCTCTTTCAAGAGATGCATAACATCATGATTATATATCTGCAGCGGGAAAAAGGCAAGCGCGGCGGAGTGCCCCGGCCTCAGCCGTTACAGTCTGCCGTGGGCGAAGTTGTCCCAGCTGCGCTTCATATAGGTCTCCAGCGGCAGCGGCGTGCCGACAAAGCGCGCGTCGAGACCCTCGCCGCGGAGAAATTCCTCCAGAAACTGCGGCCGTCCTGTGGTATAGACGACCGGGATGCCGCTTTGCTCGCTGGCTTCCTTTATCACCGGGTAGCCGTCGCGCAGATCCTGCGCGCTGGCCCAGTCCTGGAGATTCGAGTTGTGGATGAAGCCCGTGACACTCTCACGGGCAAAGCCCTCCATGTCCTCCTTGAGCTTCAGGATCTTCTCCGCCGTCTCGGACATCGGGCGGCGGATGTTGATGATGTCATAGACCTCGAGCTGTCCCGGCTCGAGCGCGGCAAAGTCCATGTGATAGCGCGCCAGCGACAGCGCGCCGGCCGGATCGCCGCCCACGTCGAAGACGACCAGATCCCAATCCTGCGCAAAAGCCGAGCCGACCGCGGCGGGCATATTGGTCTGGGTGATGCCCGCGCCGACGAAGGTGGGGGAGACAAGATTGATCTTTTTATCGTCCAGCAGCCTGACGTGGTCGGACATGCGGAAATAATCGTTGATGCGGTCAAGGTCGACGACCTGGGTCCGCTTGCCCTCCGCCGCGGCCTTAACAGCCATGTTCAGCGCGATCTCCGTCTTGCCGGAGCCGTAGTTGCCGATGAGAATGATGACTTTTTTCATGTCATTTCCGCTCCTTTTGTCTTTTTCCCGCCGATTTCGTCACTATTTTTCTTTTTTCGTGTCGGTTTTCCCGTTCCCCTTCAAGTATACGCAGATCCCACCGCGCTGTAAAGCCGCAAAAGGCCGGATAAAAAGCAAAAAGGACGCATCTTCATGCGTCCTTGTATTTGCTGTTTTTCTGCCGCATTACTCCATCCCGTTGAGCTTAACGGACATGGAAGATTTCTTATGGGCCGCGTTGTTCTTGTGGATCAGACCCTTGCCGGCTGCGTGATCAACTGTCTTAACAGCAACTTTATAGGCACTGACGGCTGCGTCCTTGTCGCCTTCGGCAACGGCTGCGTCAAACTTTTTCATCATGGTCTTGAGCTCGGTCTTGTCAGCACGGTTCTTGGCACGGAGCTCCTTGGACTTTTCGTCTCTCTTGGCAGAAGATTTGATGTTGGCCATGTATTGCCACCTCCTCCTATAAAGCTAAGCTATCAACTCGCATTGATGGATTATAACAAACAGTGCAAGGAAAATCAAGCCTTTTTTTCACTTTTTCTCACTTTTTTGCCGCAGGTGAATTTATTGTGGCGCAAGGGGAAAGGCTATACCATATCTTGATTTAATAGGAGGAGCAGCCATGCAAAACGCCTTTCGCACCGACCTCGCCGCCGAGGCTTTCGAGCGGATTAACGCGGGGTCGGCCGCGCTTTCCGGCGCCGCGGCGCGGCAGGAGGAGCTTTTCGGGCTGCCGCTTTTCGCCGTTTCGATCACCGGGGAGGCGGCGGCGGAAAAAATTGGAAAGCCGCTGGGGCGGTACTACACGCTCTCGCTCGCTTCCCCGCTGACACGCGCCGCTCCCGACTTTGGTGCGGCGGCCGCGGCCGTTGCGGCGCTGATCCGCCGCTGCGGCGTGCCGGAGGAGGGCGGCGTGCTTGTCGCCGCGCTGGGCAACCCGGACATCACGCCCGACGCGCTCGGGCCGCTGTGCGCCTCGTCGGTGCTCGTCACGCGGCATTTGAAGGCCGACGGCGATCCGCTCTGGAACGATTTTGCCTCCGTCAGCCTGCTCCGGACGGGCGTGCTCGGCACGGTTGGGGTCGAGTCCGCCGAGCAGATCCGCGCGCTGTGCGGGACGGTCAGGCCCGCGCTCGTCATCGCGGTGGACGCGCTGGCCGGGTCGGAGGCCTCGCGCCTGTGCCGCAGCATCCAGGTATGCGACAGCGGGATCTCCCCCGGTTCCGGCGTCTGCAACGACCGGCAGCGGATCGACCGGGAGCTGCTCGGCGTGCCGGTGACGGCGATCGGCGTACCGACCGTGACGGACGCCTCGCCCGTGGGCGGCGGCCCGGGCGGTCTCTTTGTCACGCCGCGCGACATCGACTCGGCCGTGCGCGCCTGCGCGCGGATCATCGCCTACGGCATCAACCTCGCGCTGCATCCGTCGCTGACGATCGGGGATATCGACGCGCTGATCGGATAACGCGATAGCGGGATGAAGATGTTTCACGTGAAACAAATTGAGGCAAAGGTTTCACGTGAAACAGGTTTGTCGCGCTTCGTGAGCAATTGTTTCACGTGAAACCGCACAAAAAGCATCCGGAGCATTGAATTTGACGTAAAATGCTGATATAATGGCAGGCATCAAAGAGACTCGACGGGATGGAACGGCTTTTATGGCTAAGATCGTTGCATTTGCAAATCAAAAGGGCGGCGTCGGCAAGACGACGAGCTGCGTCAATCTCTGCTGTGCGCTGCATCTGCTGGGCAAAAACGTGCTGCTGGTCGACGGCGACCCGCAGGGCAACGCCAGCTCCGGGATGGGGGTGGCTAAGAACACCCGCCCGAATACTTATGACATGCTCATCGGCGGCGTTCCGGCCGCAGACTGCGTCGTGCATACCGAATACGGCGACGTGATCCCCACGGGGAAAGAGCTTGCCGCCGCCTCGGTCGAGCTGATCGGCAGCGAGAAGCGCGAGTTCGTCATGCGCAGCGCGCTGCAGACGCTGTATAGCGATTATGACTATATCTTAATAGACTGTCCGCCCTCGCTGGAGCTGCTGACGGTCAACGCGCTCGTCGCCGCCGACAGCGTGCTGATCCCGATGCAGTGCGAATATTACGCGCTCGAGGGCATCGCCGACCTGATGACCAGCATCCGCATGTGCAAAAAACGGCTCAACCGCCGTCTCGACGTCGAGGGCATCGTGCTGACGATGTACGACCCGCGCATGAATCTGACCAACCAGGTCGCCGCGGAGCTGCGCAAGTATCTGGGCGACAAGGTCTATGACACCGTGATCCCGCGCAGCGTGCGTCTTTCCGAGGCGCCGAGCCACGGCATCCCGGGCGTGGTCTATGACAAGGCCAACAAGGGCAGCCGCGCCTATCTGGATCTGGCGCGGGAATTTGTAAGACGCTGCGAGGAGTGAAACCATGGCCGCAAAAGAGAAAAAAGGACTGGGCACCGGGCTCGGCGTCCTGTTCGGAGAAGACAACTATACCGACGAAAACGAATTGAAGCTGCTGCCGGTCTCCCGGCTGGAGCCGCGGCGCGAACAGCCGCGCACCGTGTTTGACGACGCCTCGCTGCAGGAGCTGGCCGAATCGCTGCGCCGCTACGGCGTGATCCAGCCTGTCACGGCGCGCAGGCTCGACAACGGCTTTTATCAGATCATCGCGGGCGAGCGCCGCTGGCGCGCCGCAAGGCTCGCGGGGCTCGAGGAGATCCCCGTGCGCGTCATCGAAGCGGACGACCGCCGCACGGCCGAGCTGGCGCTGGTGGAAAACCTGCAGCGCGAGGATCTCAACCCCATCGAAGAGGCGCGCGGCTATCAGGCGCTGATCGACGAATACGGCATGACCCAGGAGGAGGCCGCGCAGAGCGTCGGCCGCTCCCGCCCGGCGATCACGAACGCGATCCGGCTGCTCTCGCTCTCCCCGGCCGTTCTCCGACTGGTGGAGGAGGGAAAGCTCTCCGCCGGGCACGCGCGGGCGCTGCTGCCGATCGCGGAGGAAAAGGCCCAGAAGGCCGCCGCGGACGAGGTTTTGAAAAAATCGCTCTCCGTGCGCGGGACCGAACAGCTTGCCGCGCGGCAGCTCAAGGAAAAAACCGCGCCGGAGACGGCAAAAGGGCCCGACGGCGTGGACTATGCCGCGGACGTATCGGATACGCTCTCCTCGCTGCTGGGGCGGCGGGTGCGCCTGGTCGAAGGGCGCACGGCCGGAAGGATCGAGCTGAGCTTTTACGGCGCCGACGACCGCGAGGCGCTGATCGCAGAACTGGAAAAATTCGGCCGGGAAAAGGCCGGAAAGAAATAAGGACGGAACAGAACATGCTGGATATCAAGTTTGTCCGGGAAAATCCGGAGCTCGTCAAGGAAAACATCAGAAAAAAGTTTCAGGATCACAAGCTGCCCATGGTGGACGAGGTGCTGGAGCTCGACGCGAAGAACCGCGCCGCCATCACCGAGGCCAGCGAGCTGCGCGCCAGCCGCAACAGCCTCTCCAAGCAGATCGGCATGCTGATGGGCCAGGCCAAAAAGGACCCGTCCAAGCTCGCCGAGGCCGAGGCGATCAAGGCCCAGGTCAAGGCGAACGCCGAGCGGCTTGAGGAGCTGGAAAAGCTGGAGGAGGACTGCGCCGCGCGCATCCGCACGCTGATGCTGAACATCCCCAACATCATCGACCCCTCCGTGCCGATCGGCCCGGACGACAGCGCCAACGTCGAGGTACAGCGTTTCGGCGAGCCCGTCGTGCCCGATTTTCCGATCCCCTATCACACGGAGATCATGGAGAGCTTTCACGGCGTCGACATGGACGCCGCCGGCCGCGTCTCCGGCAACGGCTTTTATTATCTGATGGGCGACATCGCGCGGCTTCACTCGGCCGTGCTGGCCTATGCGCGCGATTTTATGATCGACAAGGGCTTTATCTACTGCATCCCTCCGTTCATGATCCACGGCAACGTCGTCGAGGGCGTCATGAGTCAGACCGATATGGACGCGATGATGTATAAGATTGAGGGCGAGGATCTGTATCTGATCGGCACGTCCGAGCATTCGATGATCGGCAAGTTCATCGACCAGATCATCCCCGAGGAGAGCCTGCCCCAGACGCTGACGAGCTATTCCCCCTGCTTCCGCAAGGAGAAGGGCGCGCACGGCATCGAGGAGCGCGGCGTCTACCGCATCCACCAGTTTGAAAAGCAGGAGATGATCGTCGTCTGCCGTCCGGAGGATTCGATGGACTGGTATGAAAAGATGTGGCGCTTCTCCGTCGAGCTTTTCCGCAGCATGGAGATCCCCGTGCGCCAGCTTGAGTGCTGCTCGGGAGATCTCGCGGATCTGAAGGTCAAGTCCTGCGACATTGAGGCCTGGTCTCCCCGCCAGCAGAAGTACTTTGAGGTCTGCTCCTGCTCCAATCTCGGCGACGCGCAGGCGCGCCGTCTCAAGATGCGCGTCAAGGGCGCGGACGGCAAGATGTATCTGCCCCACACGCTCAACAACACCGTCGTCGCGCCGCCGCGCATGCTGATCGCCTACCTCGAAAACCATCTGCAGGCCGACGGCAGCGTGACCATCGCCGAGGTGCTGCGCCCCTATATGGGCGGCAAGGCCGTGCTCGTGCCGGAAAAATAAGCAGTTAGTTAAAATTTTTAAAATAAAGGAGTGCGTATCATGAAAAAGTTCATCGAAGAATTCAAAACCTTTATCACCAAGGGCAATGTCATGGACATGGCCATCGGCGTCATCATCGGCGGCGCGTTCGGCGCGATCACGAAATCCCTCGTGGACAACGTCATCACCCCGCTGCTTGCCTTCCTGTTCGGCGCACCGAACACCGACGCGCTGAATATCACGCTCCGCGCAGCCGAACTCAACGAGGCCGGTGAAGTGACCAAGGAAGCGCTGGTCCTTGGTCTGGGCACCTTTGTCGGCGCGATCCTCAACTTCCTGATCATCGCGCTCGTGCTCTTCAGCGTGATCAAAGCCATCAACAAGGCCCGAGAGCTTGCCGAGAAGGCCAAAAAGCAGGAAGAAGAGGAAGCCGTGGTCGAGGAAGAGGAACCGAAGCCCACGACCGAGGAGCTGCTCGGCGCGATCCTTGAGGAGATCAAGGCGCAGAAGTAACGCGCATCCCACAGCAACATACGGTAAAAAGAAGAGAACTCCGGTTCTCTTCTTTTTTTGTGGAAATCCACAAGGCTTTCTTCTTTATTATATTATTATATCTTCTTGCAAAATGGGCTAAAATCTGTTATAATAATGTGGTTAGATTCTGTCCATTTTTCCACAAGGGGTATTGGAAATGAATTCTCTGAACGATATCTGGGACGAGGTCCTGCAAGTCCTTGCGCGCCAGCTGACGCCGACGGCGATCAAGACCTGGTTTTCCGACTGTGAGCCCGTCGAGATCAGCAACAGCACGCTTGTGCTGCAGACCACGTCGGAGTTCAAGCGCAACATCATCACGACCCGCTTCGGCGAGACGATCCGCAATGTGCTGTCGGACATTTTCTCCGGCGAGTTTGACTTTATGCTTCTCCTGCCCGAGGAGATAGATCAATTAAAATCCGAAAAGGCCGCCGCGAGCGATCTGCCGGAAATGGCCGGCTATACCTTCGACCGCTTTATCGTCGGCAACTCCAACAAGTTTGCCCACGCCGCGGCCGTCGCCGTCGCGGAGAGGCCGGGCGAGACCTATAACCCGCTGTTCATCTACGGAAACTCCGGTCTCGGCAAGACGCATCTGCTGCTCTCGATCGGCCAGTATATCCACGAGCACAGCCCGGAGAAGAAGATCGAATACATCAAGGGTGACGACTTCACCAACCAGATGGTCAAGTCCCTCAAAGAGGGAACGGCTGAGGAATTCCGCAAAAAATACCGCAATGTGGACCTCTTTCTCGTCGACGATATCCAGTTCATTGCCGGCAAAACGGCCACGCAGAACGAATTCTTTCATACCTTCAATAACATCTACGAGGCCGGACATCAGATCGTCATCACCTCCGACCGGCCGCCGATGGAAATGACGCTGCTCGACGACCGGCTGCGCACCCGCTTTGAGGGCGGTCTGATGGCCGACATCCAGCCGCCGGACATTGAGACGCGCATGGCCATCATCCGAAACAAGGCCACACAGCTTGGGCTCGTGCTGTCGGACGAGGCGGTGGAATACATCGCGGAAAATATTACCTCCAATATCCGCCAGCTTGAGGGCGTTATCAAAAAGCTGTTCGCCTTCAAGGAAATCTTAAATCGCGTTATTACGATCGACGATGTGAAAAAGGCGATCGAGGCCGTTATCATCAACGGCGAATATATTCCCAATCCTGACCGCATCATCAGCGAAACGGCCCGCTTTTTCTCTCTGAAAAGCGAGGACCTGCGCGGGCAGAACCGCTCTAAAAACACGGCGCTCGCCCGTCAGATCGCGATGTATCTGATGCGCACGCTGACCAATCTCTCGCTCAAGGACATCGGCGCCGAATTTGAGGACCGCAACCACGCCACAGTGCTCTCCTCCATCCGCAAGATTGAGGATCTGATCAAGTCCGATCCGCGCATGGCCTCGACGATCCGCGACATCACCTCCAACATCAATTCCCAGTAAATCCTTTTCCACAAAATTCTGTGGAAAGTTGAAAGCAAAATGTGGAACTATTTTTTTCCGTTTGGGCTGTTGAAAAGCGTTTTTTCTCTCCACATTTTCTTCCACACTCTTTTTTCTTCTCTTTCAAGGGTCTGACGCCCTTTTCCACATCTTTTTGTTCTACTAATACGGTTACTAAAAAATATTTCTTTTTCTCTCTAAGAGAAGCGGACGGAGGAAAGACAAATGAAATTCTCATGTGAAAAATACCTGATCCAGGCGGCCTGCGCCGTTGCTTCGCGCGCCACCGCCTCCAAGAGCACGATCCCCGCGCTGGAGGGACTTCTGCTGGAGGCCGACCTGGGGCTGACCGTCACAGGCTATGACCTGCGCAAGGGCATCTACACCCGCATCGAGGCGGACGTCGCCGAAAAGGGTTCGGTCGTCGTCGGTGCGCGTTTCCTCGGCGAGATGCTGCGCCGTCTGCCGGACGGGATCGTCACGGTCTCGACGGACGACAATCTGAACGTCACGGTCAAGTGCGGCCGCAGCGAGTTCAACTTTATCGGCATCTCCCCGGCGGACTTCCCCGAAATGCCGGTCGTGGACGGCGTGAACAACATCACCGTTCCCCAGAGCATCCTGCGCAGCATGATCAACCAGACCATTTTCGCCGTTGCGACCTCCGACGCGCGCCCAATCTACACCGGCACGCTCTTTGAGATCAGCAGCGACGTGCTCACGCTCGTCTCGGTCGACGGCTACCGTCTGGCCAAGCGCAGCGAAAAGATCGAAAAGGGACACATGGAGGACTGCAGCTTCGTCGTGCCCGGCAGCGCCCTCGGCGATATCGAGCGCATCTGCTCCGACGAGGACGGCGAGGTCTCCATCGCCGTCGGCACCAAGCACATTCTCTTTACGATCGGCGAGACCGTCGTCGTGTCGAGACGGCTCGAGGGCGAGTTCCTCAATTATAAAAAGTCCATTCCGGACGCTTTCCGCTTTACCGTCAAGGTCGACAAGAGCGAGTTCATGAGCTCGATCGACCGCGTCGCGCTGATCATCAGCGAGAAAAATTCCAGCCCCGTGCGTCTCACCTTCGGCGAGAGCGGGATCGACTGTCTGTGCATGACGCCGATCGGCAAGGCCGAGGACGTCTGCTCCTGCGAGGGCAGCGGCGACGGGCTGGAGATCGGCTTCAACGACCGGTATCTGATGGACGCGCTCAAGGCCGCTGGGTCGGATCGGCTGGATCTGTGCCTCAACTCGGCCTCGTCTCCCTGCATCGTCCGCGCCGCCGACGGCAGCGACAAGTTCACTTATATGATCCTGCCCGTGCGTCTGCGCGCCGGCGACTGAAAAAAGCATGGAAACGATAACGATCAAAACCGAATACATCAAGCTCGACGCGCTTTTGAAGTTCGCCGCGCTGGTTGCCTCCGGCGGCGAGGCCAAGGAGGTCGTGGGCGCGGGGCTCGTCTCGGTCAACGGCGAGGTCTGCACGATGCGCGGCAAAAAGCTGCGCGGCGGCGACACCGTGACCTTCGGCGGCAAAACTGTCCGGATCGAAGCGGATGAGAGTTGACAAGATCGCCCTGAACGGCTGGCGCAATTATGAATGGGAGAGCGTCGAATTTTCCGGCGGCACCAATGTTATCACCGGCTCCAACGCCCAGGGAAAGACCAACCTTTTGGAGGCGGTGTACATGCTCTCCGCCGGCAAAAGCTTTCGCACCCGCTTCGACCGCGAGATCGTCGGCTTTGACTTCTCCTCGGCCGAGCTGATCGCGGACGTCTATGCCCACGACCGGGCTCAGACGATCCAGATCACGATCAGGCCCGGCCAGGCGAAGAAGATCCTCGTCAACGGCGTGCGCAAAACGGCGGGCGAGCTTGCCGGTACGGTCAACACCGTGCTGTTCTGCCCCGATGATCTGAATCTGATCAAGGAGGGCGCGTCGGTCAGGCGGCGGCTGCTCGACAACGCCATCAGCCAGATCCGCCCGAAATACGCCGAGCTGCTGGGCGAGTTCAACCGGCTCTATGAGCACAAGAC
>ONSW01000025.1 GCA_900320595.1 uncultured Eubacteriales bacterium
AAAAACTGTCTCGGGTCACAAGACCCGAGACAGTTTTTATTTCAGAGGAGTTTTTCGATCTCGCTCTCGCCGATAACGGCGACGCCGCTCGCGAGAAGCGCCTCGGCCGCGATGCCGTTTCCCGCTATAAGCGTCCCGGTAAAGCTGCCGTCATAGATGCTGCCGCAGCCGCAGGAGGGGCTGCGTTCCTTCAGGAGTGCGCTTTGGCATTGGAACCTCTCGCACAGCCTGCAGGCGACCTGTGCGCCGGCGCGGTAGGCCGCGGTCACGTCCGCTCCCGTGCGGCTGACGACGCGCTCGCCTCTCCGCTCGCTCGGCGTGCGCGGCACGCCAAGTCCTCCTGCCGTTTCGGGGCAGACGGGAAGAAGCGAATATCGCTCCCGCAGCGCGCGGAGCACATCCTCCGGCAGACGGTTGCTGCCGCCCGAATATTTGCAGTTTGCGCCGATCAGGCAGGCGCTGATGAGCAGACGCCGCCTCTTCATCGCATGTTCATCCCCATCACGGCCCCGCAGATGCCGCCCACGACGTGCGTCAGCTGCGAGACATTATCCGCCAGCACCACGCCGTCGACGACCTCCTTGCCGATATACAGCACGAGGACAAGCAGCAGCGTGATCGGCACGCAGCCGTCCTTCATCCCCGCGAGAGAGGACATGACGATCATCATGAACACGATCCCCGAAGCGCCGAGCAGCGCCGTGTGCGGGAAAAACAGCCATTGGATCAGCCCCGAGACGAGCGCCGTTACCGCGATCGCCCACAGCAGGCTCCGGCTGCCGTACTTTTCCTCAAGCGGCGGGCCGACGACCAGGATCAGCATCATGTTTCCTATGTAATGGGCATAGCTGCTGTGGCCGAGGACGTGGAAGAAAAAGCGCGGATAGGTGAAGATGTCGGCGAGCGACGAGCGGTAGACACTGAAATATTTGGCCGTCGTCGCGCCCTTTGTCATCACGCCGAGGATCAGCGCCAGAAGCGAGAGCAGCGCGAAGGTCAGCACGACCGGGGAATTATACTGCAGCCTGATCCCGCGCTTCATTTGCCCTCCGCCGCGTCGAGCGCGGCCCGGTAAGCCTCTTCCGTGCGCGGATCGAAGCAGACCATGCGCACCTCGTCGATCTCGCTGTGGTCAGCAAGGTACTCCCGGATCGCCGTGATCGCGATTCTCGCCGCGCGGTCGAGCGGGAAATGGTACACCCCCGTCGAGATCGACGGGAACGCAACGCTTCGGCAGCCGTTTTCGGACGCAAGCCGCAGACAGGAGAGATAGCACGAGCGCAGGAGCGCGTCCTCGCCGCCATTGCCGCCGCGCCAAATCGGGCCGGGCGTGTGGATCACGTATTTTGCCGCGAGGTCATAGCCGCGGGTGATCTTTGCCTCGCCCGTGCGGCAGCCGCCGAGCGTGCGGCATTCCTCCAGCAGACGCGGACCCGCTGCGCGATGGATCGCGCCGTCCACACCGCCGCCGCCAAGCAGCGAGCAGTTGGCTGCGTTCACGATCGCGTCAGTCCTCTCACGGGTGATGTCTCCGCGGACAACAGATACTTTTTCCATCTTCAGCCTCTCAGTTCCATGTTGATCGTACCGTCCGGCGCGCTGAGGAAGATCTCCTTTGTGCCCTCGCCGTGGCGGTCGATGATCCGCTGAGCAAGGACGTCTTCGACCTGCTTCTGGATCAGGCGGCGCAGATTGCGCGCGCCGTAGGTGACGCTGTACGCTTCGCGGACGAGATAGTCAAGCAGGCTTTCGTCCCAGGAGAGAGCGATCCCGCGCTGGGAAAGGACCTCCTTCACCTCGCCGAGCATCAGCTTGGCGATCGCGCGGAAGTTCTCCTCGCTCAGCTGGTTGAAGCAGACGACCTCGTCGACACGGTTGATAAACTCGGGACGGAGGAATTCGTTGAGCGCCTTCATCGTGCGCTCGCGGCTCATGTCGCTTAAAGAACCTCCGAAGCCGACGCTGCCGGATTTGCTGCTGCTGCCGGCGTTCGTCGTCATGATGATGATCGTGTTTTCAAAGTTGACCGTGCGCCCCTGGGCGTCGGTGATGCGTCCGTCGTCGAGGATCTGCAGCAGGATGTTCATGACGTCGGGGTGCGCCTTTTCGATCTCGTCAAAGAGGACGACGCTGTAAGGCTTGCGGCGGATTTTTTCCGTGAGCTGTCCGGCCTCGTCATAGCCGACATAGCCGGGAGGCGAGCCGATGATGCGCGAGACCGAGAATTTTTCCATGAACTCGGACATGTCAAGGCGGATCAGCGATTCGGGCGAATCGAACATATCCTCCGCCAGACGCTTGACGAGCTCGGTCTTGCCCACGCCCGTTCCGCCGACGAAAATGAAGCTGACCGGCTTGCGCTTGACCTGCAGTCCGACGCGGCTGCGCTTGATGGCGGCGCAGACGGCATTGACCGCCTCATCCTGGCCGATGATATGCTTTTTAAGACGCTCGTCGAGCTTTGCAAGACGCTCGAACTCGTCCTCGCGGATCGAGGAGGCGGGGATCTTGGTCCAGAGCTCGATGATACGGGCGAGATTGTCCGCCGTCAGCGCCGGACGCGTTTTTTTCAGCGTCTCGATCTCCTGCTCAAGCTGCATCTCGCGGCTGCGCAGCTCGGCGATGCGCGCATAGCGCTTGTCAAGCTGCTCTTCCGTGAGCGTCTGCACAGCCTGGGCGCCGTCCGACATCAGCGCGTCGCGCTCGAAGCGGATGTTCTCGAGGTCGCGCTCGGCGGCCATGCGGCGGTTGATGCCCTCGTCCTTGAGATTGACGTCCGAGCAGGCCTCGTCGATGAGGTCGATGGCCTTGTCGGGCAGGAAGCGGTCGGTGATATACCGCTCGCTCATCACGACGGCCTGGCGGCACATCTCGTCGGAGATCGTCACGCCGTGATAGTCCTCGTAATAGTGGGCGATGCCCTTGAGGATCGCGATGCTGTCCTCGATGGACGGCTCGTTGACCGTGACGGGCTGGAAGCGGCGCTCGAGCGCGCTGTCCTTTTCGATGTGCTTGCGGTATTCGGCAAAGGTCGTCGCGCCGATGACCTGGATCTCGCCCCGGCTGAGCGCGGGCTTGAGGATATTGGCGGCGTTCATGCTCCCCTCGGCGTCGCCCGCGCCGACGATATTGTGGACCTCGTCGATGACGAGGATGATGTTGCCCTGGCGGCGGATCTCCTCGATCAGGCCCTTCATGCGGCTTTCAAACTGGCCGCGGAACTGGGTCCCGGCGACAAGCGCCGTGAGGTCGAGCAGAAAGACCTGCTTGCCCTTGAGCTTATCCGGCACCGAGCCGTCCGCGATCCGCTGGGCAAGGCCCTCAGCGATCGCCGTTTTGCCGACGCCGGGCTCGCCGATCAGGCAGGGGTTGTTCTTCTGGCGGCGGTTGAGGATCTGGATCACGCGCTCGAGCTCCTCGGCGCGTCCGATCATGGTGTCAAGCTTGCCCTCGGCGGCGCGGCGCGTGAGGTCGATGCAGTAGTTGTCAAGGAACTTGTGCTTGCCGCGCGGGGCGTCCTTGGTGTCGCTCTTCGGCGCGCCGGGCGCCGCGGCATCCTTGCCGTCCTGCTTCGGGCCGCCGAACAGGCGGTTGAGGAACGGGAAGGTCGCGGTCTTGCCGTCGTCGTCCTCCAGCCCCTCGTCGTCGGTGGGGAGCAGCTCCTCCGCTCCCGAGAGCGCGTTCATCATGTCGCCGGAGATGCTGTCGAGATCCTCGTCGGAGATGCCCATCTTCTCGATGACGTCGTCCACGGGCTTGATGTGCAGCTCGCGCGCACACTTCAGACAGAGCCCTTCGTTTTTGGTCTGTCCGTTTTCGATTTTGGTGATGAAAACCACTGCGACGTTTTTGCCGCAGCGGGAACACATCGTAGGTTGCATACGATCCCTCCTTGGGAATAAGAAATAGCGGAAAGCCTCTTACATGAGGCCGTTGGTCAGGAAGCGGAAGGTCAGGAAGAAGCGCGCCAGCGTCGTGCCGTCAAGGGTCTTTTTGCCGATGACGAGCCCCAAAAAGCTCAACACCCAGCAGAGCAGCACGCAGTAGATGATGCCCTTGACAAAGCCGAGTACGGCGCCGCCGATCTCGTCGAGATTTTCCATGTTGGGCAGACGGAAGGACAGATTGAAGAGGTTCCCGAGAGCCGTGATAAAGATCAATATGATCAGGAATGCCAGCACGAGCCCGCCCTCAAAGGTCACGACGTCGCACAGCACGTCCACCGACGCGTCGGTCATATCCACGCCCTTGGTCTCGGAGAGTTCGACCGCACGGGAGGCCATCTCGTCGGCGCGGTCGGCATAGAGCCCGACCTCGCTCATGCACTCATAGGCATAGTCATAGCGCAGCGAGGGATCTTCGGCGAGGATATCGTCAAGGGACTTGTCGCTCTCGCCATAACCGAGACGGTCGAGCACGCGCTCGCGCGTCTCCGTCGCGCTCAGATATCCATTTGCAAACGGGCGCAGCGCGGGAATGACCTCGCCGGAGTAGGCGGCAGAGAGCATTTTCGCGCTGAAGAGCGAGATGACGATGACCAGCAGCGCCGCGATGCTGCCGATCAGCCCTTTCTTATATCCGCCCCATGTACACAGGGCGATGATCGTAATGAGGACAATATCAATGATCAGCTTCATATGTAGTCCTTTCCTGCGCCGCGGCCTTTCCGCCGCGCCGTCGTTCGATTCGTAGTGGAGATTATATCATATAAATATGAACAAATATATGAAATAATCTTAGTTTTCGCCTGCCGCAGACAGGCGGCCTCAGGCGTCCGTCATCATCTCTCCCACCGCGCCGTCATACCAGATGCGGTTGAGATACAGCCCCTGCGGCGGCATCGTCGGGCCGGTGAGGCGGCGGTCGCCGCGCTCCAACAGCGCCGGGATCTCGTCCGGCGAGAGCTTTCCGTAGGAGGCATAGACCATCGTGCCGACCATGGCGCGCGCCATGTTGTAGAGAAAGCCGTCGGCGCAGACGCGCACGGTGATCAGATCCCCCTCCCGCTCGGCCGAGCACCAGTAGACCGTGCGGACGGTCGTTTTCGTCTCGGTCCCGACGCTGCGCACCGCGGCGAAATCGTGCGTGCCCTCAAAGGCGCGCGCCGCGGCGTTCATTTTCTCGACGTCAAGACGCTGGGGATAAAAGCAGGCGCGCTTTTCGAGAAAGGGATCGCGAAGGTTACTGTTGTGTATTTTGTAGATATATTCTTTTTTTATGCAGGAGCCGATCGCGTTGAAGCTCTCCTCCGCCTCACAGGCGGCGAGCACGGCGATGTCGGCGGGCAGATAGCTGTTGAGCGCAAGGGGCAGCTTTTCCATTGGGATGCGGCAGTCGCTTTTGAAGTTGGCGCAGTAGCGCAGCGCGTGCACGCCCGCGTCCGTCCGTCCGCAGCCGGTCACGTGGACCTTTTCCCCGCACATCTTCTCGATCGCCTGCTCGAGTGTCTGCTGCACGGTGATCTCGCTTTTCTGCGTCTGCCAGCCGTGGTAGCGGCTGCCGTCATAGGTCAGTCGGATCGCAATGTTCTTCATATTCCGTAATGCTTCATCACAAACATCCCCGCGAGGAACAGCGCGCCGATCAGCAGCGCAGCCCAGTCGCGCGCGGCAAAGCGGAGCGTTTTCATGCGGGTGCGTCCCTCGCCGCCGTGATAGCAGCGGCTCTCCATCGCCACGGCCAGCTCGTCGGCACGGCGGAAGGCCGAGACGAAAAGCGGCACGAGGATCGGCAGCAGCGCCTTGGCCCGGTCGATGAGTCTGCCGGTCTCAAAGTCGGCGCCTCTCGCCTTCTGCGCCGACATGATCTTGTCGGTCTCCTCGATCAGCGTCGGGATGAAGCGCAGCGCCATCGACATCATCAGCGTCATCTCGTGGACGGGCACCTTGATCTTCTTCAGCGGGCTTAAAAGCATCTCCAGTCCGTCCGTAAGGGCGATGGGACTGGTGGTATAGGTCAGGAGGAAGGTGCCGGTGATCAGCAGCACGATGCGCAAAATCATCTGTACCGAGCGCGCAAGCCCCTCCCAGGTCATGTGCCAGCCGGGGATGATCTCGCGGCCTTCGGTATAAAAGATGTTCAAAAGCGCCGTCAGCACGATGATGAAGAGCATCGGCTTCAAGCCCTTGAAGATGTTTTTCGGCCGGATGTGGGAGAGGATCATGCACAAGGCCGTCGCAAGCGTCACCGCGGCATAGGAAACCCAGCCCTTTGCCTGGAACAGCGCGACGATATACACGACCACTAAGATCAGCTTGGTGCGCGGGTCGAGGCGGTGGACGATCGTATTGCCGGGAAAATACTGGCCCAGCGTAATATCCTTCAGCATGCTGCCGCCTCCTTTGCCCGGAGTACGGCGCCGAGAAGCTGGCCGTGCGTGTAGATCGAGCCCTCGAGCGGTACGCCCGCGTCCTTCAGCGCCATGGCGAGCGCCGTGGCCTGCGGGACGTCAAGACCCATGGCCATGAGCTTTTCCGGCTCGGAAAAAACCTGCTCGGGCGTGCCGTCCATCGCGACGCGGCCGTGGTCAAAGGCGATGATGCGCTCGGCGATGCGGGCGGTGTCGTCCATGTTGTGGCTGACGATGATGACCGTCGAACCGCTCTCCTTGTGGTAGGCGCAGATGTTGTCGAGGATCTGGCGGCAGCCCGCGGGATCGAGACCCGCCGTCGGCTCGTCGAGGATCAGGACGCCGGGACGAAGGGCGATCACCCCGGCTATGGCGATACGGCGCTTCTGACCGCCTGACAGCTCAAGGGGCGAGCGCTCAAAGAGCTCTTCGCCCACCTGGGCGAAACGGGCGGCTTCGCGCACGCGCTGGTCGATCTCATCGTCCGGGAGCTTCATGTTGCGCGGGCCGAAGGCGATGTCGCGGTAGACCGTTTCCTCGAAGAGCTGATACTCCGGATACTGGAAGACGATACCGACCTCCCATTTGACGTCGCGGCGGGAGAATTTATTTTCGTTGATGTCGCGGCCGCCGACATACACCTTGCCCGACGTGGGCTGCAGCAGGGCGTTGAGATGCTGGATAAAGGTCGACTTGCCGGAGCCGGTATGTCCGATGATGCCGACCAGCTGGCCCTGGGGGATCGTGAGGCTAATGTCCTCGATCGCGACTTTTTCAAAAGGAGTGCCGGCGCTGTATACGTGGCGCAGGTTCTCCACCTTAATTTCTGCCATAAGACTGCTCTCCGCTTATTGTTTCTTTGCCGCGGCGATCACGGCCGCGCAGCGTTTCTCATCCAGTTCATCGAGCGGCACGTCATAGCCGCAGTGGCGCAGCTCGTAGAGGAGCTTGGTCGTCTCCGGGACGGCGAGCCCCTCGCGCGCCATCATCTCGACATCGGAGAAGATCTCGGAGGGCTTGCCTGCGGCCTTGATATAGCCGTTTGACATGACCACGAGCTTGTCCGCGCCGATGCACTCCTCCATGTGGTGGGTGATGAGCACGACCGTCATGCCGCTCTCGCGGCAGAGACGCGTGACGGTGGAGATGACCTCGTCGCGGCCGCGCGGGTCGAGCATGGCCGTGGGCTCGTCAAGGACGATGATCCTGGGCCTCATGGCGATGACGCCCGCGATCGCGACGCGCTGCTTTTGTCCGCCGGAGAGAAGGTGCGGGGCATGGGTGCGGTATTCGTACATGCCGACCTGCTTCAAGGCCTCGTCCACGCGCTCGCGGATCTCCGCGCTCGGCACGCCGAGGTTTTCCGGGGCGAAGGCCACGTCGTCCTCGACCACGTTGGCGACAAGCTGGTTGTCCGGGTTCTGGAAGACCATGCCGACGCGGCGGCGGATCTCAAAAACCTTGTCCTCCTCGCGGCTGTCGATCCCGTCGACAATGACGCTGCCGGAATCGGGCGTGAGGATCGCGTTCATATGCTTGGCAAGCGTGGATTTACCGCTGCCGTTATGGCCGAGGACGGCGACAAAGCTGCCCTCGTCGATCTCGAGATCTACCCCGCAGAGGCTTTCCAGTTCGTCCCCGGGGTAGGTGAAATGCACTTGTTTGAAGCTGATGATGCTCATATCGTTTTGTCCCGTCTTATCGTTTTTGCGGGAGGGGCAAGCCCCTCCCCTGCTGGGGAATTATTTTATTCGGCGCTCCAGCGGCATGTCGCGCCGCAGGGCAGGACGAGCCCGGTGTCGGTCACGGGCAGGCCGAGCTCGCGGCTGTCGGAGCGGCCGCCGTATTTCTTGGTAAAGATGCTCTCCGTCACATAGCTCAAAACCGAGGGAGAGAGCCCGGTGGTGTACGAATTGATGATGACGAACAGCGGATCGTCCGACAGCACGCCCGCACAGAGCGAGACGAAGGGCCAGAGATCCTTTTCAAGCTTCCAGACCTCGCCGCCCGGACCGCGCCCATAGGACGGCGGGTCCATGATAATCGCGTCGTAGCGGCGGCCTCGGCGGATCTCCCGCTCGACGAATTTGGCGCAGTCGTCCACGATCCAGCGGATCGGCGCGTCGGAGAGGCCGGAGGCAGCGGCGTTTTCCTTGCCCCAGGCGACCATACCCTTGGCCGCGTCGACATGGCAGACGCTTGCCCCCGCCTTGGCGCAGGCGAGCGTGGCCGCACCGGTATAGCCGAAGAGATTGAGGACGCTGATGGGACGGTGCGCGCGGCGGATCTGCTCCATCGCCCAGTCCCAGTTGCAGGCCTGCTCGGGGAAGATGCCGGTGTGCTTGAAGTTCATGGGGCGGACATTGAAGGTCAGCTCGCCGTAGTGGATCTGCCAGCTTTCGGGCAGGGCGGACTTGTCCCAGCTGCCGCCGCCGGACTCGCTGCGCTGATAGCGGCCGTCACGCACGTTCCAGTGCGGGTTGCGGCGCGGCGTTTCCCAGATGGCCTGGGGATCGGGGCGCACAAGGTAGTATTTGCCCCAGCGCTCGAGCTTTTCGCCCTTGGAGCAGTCGATCAGCTCAAAATCTTTCCACTTGTCCGAGACATACATAAGCGTTCCTCTGTCTGTAAAGCATATTATTCCAATATAATTCATGATATTTTACCACTAATGCCCTCTTCGGTCAAGGGCGAGGAGGGTCGAAGAAAGGTCTGGGCGCGATACCTCCGGCGCTTGCTTTTCCGTGCGGCGTCGACTAGAATGAAAAAAGAGAAACGGAGGGATCGGATATGCGTACGATCGATCTGAACAGTTGGGACAGGCGGGAGATCTATGATTTCTTCTCTCCCCTCGCCCAGCCCTGGTACACCGTGAGCTTTCGTCTGGACGTGGGCGGGCTTTACCGCTATGCCAAGGCAAACGGACTGTCGTTCTATTACGCGATGTGTTATCTCGTCACGCAGGCCGTGAACGGGACGGAAGCCTTTTTGTATACGATCCGGGGCGGCGAGGTGCTTCTGCTCGACCGGCGTGAGCCAAGCTTTACCGTACGGCGCGCGGACGAGAAGTATTTTCGCATCGTGACAATGCCCTGCCGCGGCAGTCTCGCGGAATTCTGCCGCGAAGCGGCGGAACGGGAAGGGGCGCAGGACGCGTTTATCGACCCGAAGAGCGAGAGCGACGCGCTCCTCTACCTCTCCTGTCTGCCGTGGGTGGATCTGACGGCGCTGACGAACGAGCGCGGTGACGACCGCGACGACGCGATCCCGCGCATCGCGTGGGGAAAGTTTGTCGAGGAAGGCGGACGGCTGATGCTGGGGATGTCGGTGGAGGTGAACCACCGCTTTGTCGACGGCGCGGACATTGGCGCCTTTGTGGGGCGGCTGGAGGAAAAGCTCGCGGAGCTGTCATAAAAACAAAAAAACGGCTGAGGATGATTCCTCAGCCGTTTTTTCGTTTGGACTATCTGAGTTTCATACACGCGTCATACGCGCTGTGGACCGCGTCGGCGATCGTGCCGCTGGAGACGGCATCGCCCACGCAGATGAGATTGTTGACCTTTCCCTCCAGTTCGCCGAGAAGCGGATGGACGGGGCGCACGCCGAGCGAGAGCACAACGCTGTCCGCAGGGATGCGGACAAGGGCGTGCGTCTTTTTGTCGATGGCGACGGCGCAGCCGGGATCGATGGCAAGCAGCTGCATGCCGGGACGGAACTGTGTGCCGGCAGGCACGAGTCGCTCCATCTCATCATCGACGAGCTGAAACCAGGTGCCCGGCGCGATCTCGTCCGCCATTTCGATGACGGTGACGCGGTTGCCCGTTTCGTTTAAGATCTCCGCGGTCTCAAGGCCGGTCATGCCGCTGCCCGCGACGACGACATTCTGATCGTGCAGGACGGTACGGCGGTGGATGATCTCCGGCGGGGTGTAGACGTTGGCCGCGTCCGCGCCGCGGATGGACCTGGGCCGGATCGGCTCGCCGCCCGTGGCAAGGATGACCGCCCAGGGCTGCAGGGCCAGGAGGCTGTCCGCCGTGGCCTCGACGCCGAAATGCAGCGTGACGCCGAGCGCGCGCAGCGAGGCAATGCGGTCCTCGACGCACCAGAGAAGCTTTCCCTTGAGGTTGCAGGCCGCGGCGGTCTTGACCTGGCCGCCGGGCTCGTCCGAGCGCTCAAAGAGTTCGACACGAAAGCCGCGGCGCGCCATCGTCTCGGCCGCTGCGAGACCCGCGATGCCGCCGCCGACGACGGCGACAAGTCTCCCCGCTCCGTCCTGCGGCGGGTTTTCGTAGGTCCGCTCCCGCCCGACGCCGGGGTTGAGCGCGCACTCGCCGCTCTTGCCCACCTTGGCGTTGGTCATGAACGAGGAGATGCAGTGCAGGCAGCCGATGCAGCGGCGGATCTGCTCCGCGTGGCCGCTCTCGACCTTTTCGACCCAGTGGGGATCGCAGATAAACGTGCGCGCCGAG
Source organism: uncultured Eubacteriales bacterium (assembly GCA_900320595.1). Classification (GTDB taxonomy): domain Bacteria; phylum Bacillota; class Clostridia; order Oscillospirales; family Oscillospiraceae; genus Limivicinus. The sequence continues at coordinate 10,819 of ONSW01000025.1, forward strand.
CCGATGAAATCCTGGTATCCCTCTTCCAGCTGACGCTCCGCCTGTTCGGGGGAGCGGATAAAGTTGACCGCGATGACCGGGATCGTTACGACGCTTTTGATCTCCTTTGCGAGGTAGGCGCGCCATCCGGGCTCGTAGGATGTGGGCTCGAGCCAGCGGTTGTAGACGTCGTAGCAGGCGCAGGTGACGTTGATCGCGTCGACGCCCAGCTCTTCGAGACGCTTTGCGATCCGCTTGCCGGTTTCAAGATCGTAGCCCTTTCCCTTCTTGCCGATTGCGGCGTACATCTCGTCGACCGTCAGACGCACGATCAGCGGATAGTCCCGTCCGCAGCGTTCTCGGATGCCCTCGATGATCTCGCGCAGGAAGCGCAGACGCCCCTCGAAATCACCGCCGTACTCGTCGGTGCGGAGGTTGGTGTTGGGACTTAAAAACTGTTGGATCAGATAGCCGTGGCCGCCGTGGAGCTCCACCGCGTCGACGCCCGCCTTCTTGCAGCGCTCGGCCGCGTCGACAAAGTCCCGGATGAGATGCTTGATCTCGCGCCGGCTCATCGCGTGGATGCGCGTGGCGCCGTGGGCGGAGAGCTCGCAGTTTGAGGGGCTTTGCACCGACATGCAGATCTTCTTTTCCTCAAGCCCCAGCAGCAGCGGCGTGCAGCGGAAGAGCGCGTCCAGCACGCGCGGGAATCGCTTGACGATCGGGATGATGACGGGCAGGGTGTTGATCGAGCTGGCATAGCCCTGGCGCCCCGGGTGGTGCAGCTGAAGGCACAGCTTTGCGCCATGGGCGTGGATGCGCTCGGCAAAGACGCGCATGGGCTCGATATTCTCGTCCCGGCTCATCGAAAGCTGGGTAAAGGTCGAGGCGGCGCCCATGTCGTTGACGCGGCAGATGCCCGGGATGATCAGCCCCACGCCGCCCTTGGCACGCTCTTCATAATAATCCATCAGTTTCTCGGTGGGGCAGCCGTCCGTCTGGCCGAGGCTCATCTCCGCCGCCGTCATGACCGTGCGGTTCCTCACGGTCATGGTCCCGATCTTCATCGGGCTGAGCAACAACTCATACGCCATGGATCCTGTCCTTTATCTCTTCACGTGCCTTCGCGGCCTTTTCCTCGAGCTCGCCGCGGACCTTTTCCGCTTTTTCCTCCAGCTCCCCTACCACCTCGCGGTTCTTCTCGCGGATCTGCGAGCCAAGCTCGCGCCCGTGCTCGACGGCAGCGGCTGCATCGGCGTGGAGGCGGTTGTGATACTGCGAAAGCTTTTGCTTGAAGCGCTCGAGCTTGGCCTTTTCCATGTTCAGATACACGGTTTTGACCGGGGGCAGCGCGCCCATGAGCACCTTGGACAGTCCGAAGAGGCCGCAGGGCGAGACGCGCTCGGCTCCTTCCTCGATTCCCTTGACCATTTTCTTTGCGACGGTGGAGGGCTTTTGGACCGGGAAGGGCTTTTCAAATTCGACGGCGTTGGCCACCTTGAAAAAGTTGGTGTCCGTGGCGACCGGGTAGAGGCAGGTGATTTGCAGGTTGTCCGGCTTTTCCATGCGGATGGCCTGCTGGAAGCCGTTGAGCGCAAATTTGGAAGAGGAATAGATCGCATAGCCGGGCATGGCCATTTCCCCGATCGCGCTGACGGTGTAGGCGAGGATGCCCTCGCGGCCGTTTAAGTGCGCGATATATTTCGCATAGGTGTAGATCGGTGAGATCGTGTTCGTGCGGAACATCGCATCGATCCGGTCCCAGTCGGTATAGTTGAATTCCTCATAATACGGGAAGCCCGCGTTGGCATAAAAGAGGTCGATCTTGCCGAACAGCTCCTCGGCCTTTCGGAAGAGCGCGTCCACGCCCGCCTGGGTGCTGATGTCGCAGGGCCAGGCTGTGACGTTGTCGGCAAAATACTTGATGTTGTCGACATGTCTTGCAACGGCCAGGATGCGGTTGCCCTTCCCCTGGGCCAGGAGCTTTAAAACCTCAAAGCCGATGCCGGAGCTTGCGCCCGTGAGAACGATCGTTTTGTTGTCTATCATCTCTCCCACCGCCTTTATCTGTCGTATTCGCCGTACTCGCAGCCGACGCTTTTGGCCACGATCTCGTCGATCAGCTCATAGCCGAGGAGCGTGCGCCTATACAGGCGCAGCACACCGCGGCCGTTGCCGCCGTTCCAGAGACGGTTGTGGCGCTTGAGGCCGGTAGGCGCCTCGTAGTTGATGTTGAGCATGTCCTTTTTATCGCACCAGATCTCGGTGTCGAGCTTGCTCGTCGCGGTCGTCTGGACGACATGCCAGTGGATCTGCGTCTCGGTCTCCTCGCAGTCGAATTTTGTGCCCGAAAGCGTCCAGAACTTGGAGAAATTGAATTCATAGTCCTTGCCCTCGTACCACAGCTCGCCGAGCAGCTTGCGGTCGAGCGCATAGCCGAACACCTTAGGTCGGCCGCCGCCGATGTCAAAGACGCTGTTATGAAGGCGCTTGCCGGTCTTGCGGCTGACAAGGTCGCTGGAGGCAAGCCAGACCCAGGGCGAGGTGAAGTCGCCGCCCCAGTTTTTGTCGGAATAGCCGTAGCACGTCTCCGGTGTGACGCGATAGCGCTCGCCGTTGAGGGTGACGGTGCCGGAAAAGGCGGTCTTCATGCCCTCGGCGTGCCAGAACATCTCAAAGGCGTTGAGATCGCGGAAGAAGCGGCTGGCGCCGTAGCCGACGTGGAAGGCGACCTTTTTGTCGATCTTGAGATCCCAGCTCATCTCCCCGGCGTCGCACATCCATTCCGGATGCGCCGCGGCCTCCTCCGGCGTGACGCGGACATGGCCGGCGGTGTGCGTCTCGCTGCATGTGCAGTCGGCAGCGGAAATGGAATAGGGCGCGTCTTTGTGCACCGTCACGTCCTTCCAGGCGAAGAAGCGGTGGAGCTGGCCGTGGTTCTCGCCCCAGAAGCCGACATTGACCATCAGATAGGACGGCAGTCTCCCCTTCTTTTCCGCCTCGCTCTTGTTCCAGACAATGACGGGCTCGTCCGCGGCCTGTTTGGGATTGCAGGTAAAGAATTCCACATAAAAGGGCTTCTTCTCGCCGGTGCGCTCGTTTACGGCCGTAAAAGAGTGCCACCACCAGTCATAGCCCTTTTTTGCCAGAGGTCCGCGAAGCATCCACTGGTCTCTCGTGATATCGCTCTTGTTTGACATAGCAAAGCCTTCTTTCCGATGAATGATATGTGTTTATGATCTCCCGCTTTTTTCTTTTACGGCTATACAGATTATACCATTTTGCGCATGGAATGTATAGGCAGTTTTGTAGCTTTTATAAAAAAAGCAAAAAGGAGCCCGCGGGCTCCTTTTTGGTGTGATAATACAGTTTGTATTATGGCAACTACTGTTTGTAATATTGTCAGACCTTGATTTTTTCAAGCAGGCTCTCGACCTCTCCGGCGAGGGTCTTGAGCGCGCCGGGGACGAAGGGCGGCGTGAAGCCGGCCTCCTCCAGCAGGTCGGTCCAGACCATCTCGCCGCCGTGCTTTGAAAGGCGGAGATAGCGCGCGAAGGCGTCGTCATAGTCCTTCTGCGAGGCGAGGAGGAAGTTGAAGGCCGCGGTCTGGGCCAGGACATAGTCGATGTAGTAGAACGGGCTTTCGTAGATGTGCATCTGATACTGCCAGCGCGTGCCCTTTTCGAGATACGGCATGCCCTCAAAGGAGATGTGCGGGCGGAACTTTTTCTCGAGCTTGAGCCACATCTCGTCGCGCTCGTCCGGCGTGAGCTCGGGGTATTCGTAGACGATGTGCTGGAAGTAGTCCACGATCGTGCCGTAGGGAAGGAAGGAGAACGACTCGAGTGCGTGCATATAGCGGTACTTCGCCGCGTCCTCGCCGAAGAATTTGTCCATATACGGCCAGGCGAAGAACTCCATGGACATGGAGTGGGTCTCGGCCGTCTCCATGCCGCCGCAGCCGAGCTCGAGCGCGAAGCGGTTGGAGGCGATGAGATAGGCGTTGAAGGCGTGGCCGGCCTCGTGCGTGACGACGTCGACGTCGCCCGCCGTTCCGTTGAAGTTGGCGAGGATGAAGGGCTGCTTGTAGGCGGGGAATTCCGTGCAGTAGCCGCCGCCCCACTTGTTCTTGCGGCTGTCGACGTCAAAGGCGTCGTTTTCAAGCATCATGTCGATAAAGTCGGCGCTCTCGGGGCTCATGGCGTGATACATTTCCTTTGCGGAGGCGAAGATGTTTTCCTTACCGCCGATCGGGCGCGGGTCGCCGCCGGGGATGATGACGCCGTCATCGTAGAACATGTAGGTGTCAATGCCGAGCCTCTTCGCGTTCTCGGTGCGCAGACGGGAGACGACGGGGACAATGTCATTCAAGATATTCTCCCGGAACGCGGCCACCATGTTCTCGTCATAGCACAGGCGGCCCATTCGGTAATAGCCGAGCTCGACAAAGTTCTTGTAGCCCATCTTCTTCGCCATGCGGTCGCGGACGTGGACCAGCTCGTCAAAGATGCGGTCGAGCTCCGCCTTGTTCTCCTCGAGCGTGCGGCCCAGGACCTCGTAGGCCTCGCGGCGGGTGGCGCGGTCGTCGCTCTTGAAATAGCCGGCCAGGGCGGCGCGCGGCATCTTCTCGCCGCGGAATTCAAACTCCATGCCCGCCATCAGCTGGGAATAGGCAGAGACGAGCTTGTTTTCCTCGATCATATCGGGGATGATCTCGGCCGACATGGCCTTGCGGCTGACCTCCATCGAGCGGAAGAGCACCGGGGAGAGCTTTTCCTCCAGCTCGGCGCGGAAGGGCGAGTCGAGCAGAGCGGAGGCATAGTCGACCATATAATTGTTCACTTCGGGGCCGATCTCGTCGTAATAGTCCTTTTCGGCGACGTAGAATTCGTCGACGGTGTTGATCGAATAGCGCATGTAGGAGAGGCTGGAGGCCGTCTGGAAGTTCTTGTACAGCTCGAGATACGGCTCGCGCGCGGCGAGGATCTCGTCGACGCTCCCCGCCTCTCTGGTGCGGCGGATCACGTCCTCCATCACGGTTTTGACCTCTTCCAGCGTTACGCGCTGATAGGGAAGCTCGGATACCTTCATGTTGGGTCCTTCCTTTCCAAATCCATTCTGGCTGCATTTTACAACAATTCATGAACTTTTGCAATCCGCGGTATGCAAAGCGGAGAAAATGTGTTATACTGCCCCTTGCAACGACAGAAAACGAGGTTGAAGAGAATGGATTTCAATTCCGAGCTGCTCCGCTTTATCGACCGCTCCCCCAGCGCTTTCCACGCCGTGGAGGCTGTGAAGGACGCGCTTGCGGCGGCGGGATATCGCGAGCTGTATGAGACGGAGGATTTTGCCGTTCGAGGTGGAGACAAGGTCTTTGTGCGGCGCAACGGCTCGTCGCTGATCGCGCTGAAGATCCCCGAGGGGAAGCCCGCGGGGCTGATGCTCGCGGCGGCGCACAGTGATTCGCCCTCTTTCAAGATCAAGGAGACCGCGCCGGTGGAATCCGCCGACGGCTATGTCAGGCTGAATGTGGAAAAATACGGCGGGATGCTGTGCGCGCCCTGGCTCGACCGGCCGCTTTCGGTCGCGGGACGCGTCACGCTGCGCGAGGGAGACGCGATCGTATCGCGTCTTGTCGATCTTGCCCGCCCGGTCGCGCTGATCCCGAATCTTGCGATCCACATGGACCGCAAGGCCAACGAGGGCAAAGCCTATGAGGCGCACGTCGACATGCTGCCGCTCTATTCGCTTTCAGGTGAAAAGGGCTTTGACGCGCTCGTGGCGGAGACGCTCGGCGTAAAGGAAGAAGATATCCTTTCGAAGGATCTGTTCCTCTATCCCTGCACGCCCGGCACGCTCTGGGGTGCGGAGAACGAGTTTATCTCCTCTCCCCGGCTCGACGATCTGCAGTGTGTGTTTGGCTGTCTCCACGGCTTTTTGCGCTCAGGCGAGACGGAAAGTCTTGCGGCGCTTTGCGTGTTTGACAACGAGGAGGTCGGCTCCGGCAGCAAGCAGGGAGCGGACTCGTCCTTCCTCTCCGACGTGCTGCGGCGCGTGTGTCTCTCGCTCGGCCTGGACGAAGAGGGCTATTGCAAATGCATCGCGAACGGCTTTATGGTATCGGCCGACAACGCGCACGCCGTGCACCCCAACCACGGCGAGCAGGCCGACCGCAGCGACCGCCCCGTGATGAACGGCGGGGTCGTGATCAAGTACAACGCCAACGCGCGCTATACGACCGACAGCGTGTCGGCCGCGGTCTTTGCAGAGCTGTGCCGCGCCGCGGGCGTGCCGGTGCAGCGCTATACCAACCGCGCGGACAAGCCGGGCGGCTCGACGCTTGGCAACATCAGTCTTTCGCATGTGTCGCTCGACAGCGTGGACATTGGTCTTGCCCAGCTGGCAATGCACTCGTGCTATGAGACGGCGGGGGCAAAGGACACGGAATATCTCGTGCGCGCGATGGAGGCGTTCTTCTCGCGCAGCTTCCGCAAAACACCGGACGGGATCCGGATCTGAGAAAAAAAACAATTGGTGATTGAAGCTATGAGAAAAAAACTGGTCTGTCTGCTGCTGGCGCTTGCGCTGTGTCTTTCTCTCGCGGGCTGCGGCGGCGTGTCCTACGGCGTCAACCCCGTGATGACATTGGTGTCGCAGGACTATTCGATGGCCTTCCGCAATGACGACACGCTCTATTATTACGTCGTCGCCGCGCTTGAGGAGATGAACGCCGAGGGCACGATCACGGAGCTGGCGCGCAAGTGGCTCGGCTCGAACATGGTCAGCTTCGGCAGGAAGGCGAACGCGCTTTCGGCCTATGAGCCGCCGGAGCCGCGCACCTTTATCATCGGCGTGGATGAAAACTCCTTCCCCTTTGCCTATGGCGACAACGGGAACTACTGGGGCTTTGACGTGGAGCTGGCCACAAGGATGTGCGAAAAGCTGGGCTGGACGCTGCAGGTGCATGTGGTCGAAAAGGAGAACGTCTATATCGAGCTCTATTCCGGCAACATCGACTGCGCCTGGGGCGGGCTTGCGCTGCCGGAAAAGGACATTGAGAACAAGCGCTATACCGTATACGGCCCCTATGTGCACAACGACATCGTGATCGCCTCGCGCGACGGGTCGAACATCTGGAACAGTCTGCAGCTGAACGGACGCCGTATGGCCATGTGCACGACGCCGGAGGCCATGGAGGCGCTGCAGAGCGCCGGGAAGGTGGCGAACCGTCTCGGGCAGATCACGCGTCTCGCCGGCGGCACGACCGAGTGCTTCAGCTATCTCTTCGCCGGCAAGTGCGATCTGATCCTGACCGACAGCACGGCGATCGCGTATTACAATTCGCACTGAGCGGAAAGCTGAGCATGAAATGAGGGAAGACAACTATACCTTTATTGCCGTCGCTTACGGCGGCGCGGCCGAGATCGTCCCCTTTGAGCAGGCCAAGACCTTTTGGGTCTACTGTCTCGACGGGAAGCATATCAAAAAGCGGCAGCTCCTCTCGCTGTATGCCGAGACGGGCAGCGCGCAGATTGAGGAGTTCTGCTCGTCTGTGATCGACGTCGTGATCTGCCGCAACTTCTCCTCGCGCGCGATCGCGAAGCTGAAGGAAAAAGGCATGCGGCTGTATACCTTTGACGGAGGCTGCGCCGCCGGTGTAAAGAAATATCTGAATCATGAGCTGAAAGAGCTCTGAGGAACAGCAAGTCCCGGTCTTCTGACCGGGGCTTGCTTTTTTCGTCATTTAGCCAGTTGCGCCGCAGGGAAAAGCGTGGTAGAATAGGATGCTAATTCAAATATTGGAAGTATTTAAGGAGGCTGCGTTATGTTTGGCAGACGACCCGACGGCCGCCGCGTTCAGGGGATCGACCCCGTTATGAAGATCACGCCCTATGTGATGCCGATGCGCTGCGACGCGCAGGTATTTTTAAAGCACAGGGCCGATATGGAAAAGATGTCGCGCTATATCCGCAAACAGAAGGCGGAGAAGCACGAGACGATCACCTATATGCAGATCATCGTCGCCGCTTATGTGCGCGCGGTCAGCCGGAATCCGGCGGTGAACCGCTTTATCATGAACAAGCAGCTCTTTGCGCGCAACAACTGCTCGGCCGCGTTCACGATCCTGAAAAATCCGAACGACGCCGACGACGGCGAGGCCGTGGTAAAGATCAAGTTCGATCTGACCGATACGATCTATGACGTACGAGACCGCATGACCGCCGCCGTGGCGGCCAACCGCGGCGAGTGGTGGGGCTGGTCAGATTCCTTGACCGCTACGGGCTGGCACCCGGGGTGCTGATGGAGGAGCTGCCCTTCTATGTGGGCATGTATATCACGAACACCGCCTCGATCGGACTGCACGACGTGAACCACCACCTGTACAACTGGGGCGATGTGGGGCTGTTCTTCGGCATGGGCACGACGGAGAAGGTCGCCGTCGAGGAAAACGGCGAGATCCGCATGAAGCGCTTTCTGCCCATC
>ONSW01000005.1 GCA_900320595.1 uncultured Eubacteriales bacterium
CCACGCTCTCGTGCAGCACCACGCTGCCCTGACGCAGGAACACCGCCTCGTCGAGCACCTGCTCGACGTCGAGGATCAGATGCGTCGAGATCAGCACCGAGCCGTCCTCGCTGTAATTCGTCAGGATCGTGCGCATGATGAACTCGCGCGCCGCCGGGTCGACGCCCGCGATCGGCTCGTCGAGCAGATAGAGCCTGGCCCGGCGGGACATGACGAGCATCAGTTGCATCTTCTCGCGCGTGCCCTTCGAGAGCGTCTTGATGCGCATCGAGCGCTCCAGCCCCAGTGCGCGGCACATCTCGTCGGCCTTCGCGCGGTCAAAGTCGGCATAGAAGTCGGCGAACATGTCGATCATGTCGCCCACGTTCATCCACTCCGGGAAATAGCCGCGGTCGGGCAGATAGCTGATGAGCTTTTTCGACTCGACGCCCGGGAGATTGCCGGCGATGCGTGCCTCGCCGGAGGTGGGCTGCAGAAGGCCGTTGAGGATCTTGATCAGCGTCGTCTTGCCCGAGCCGTTCGGCCCCAGCAGACCGATGATCCGGCCGGAGGGCAGCGAAAGGTTTACGTCATTGAGCGCCCTGATCTCGCCAAAGCTGCGGCTGAGATTGGTGCATTTTACCAGTTCCTGTGTCATTCTTTCCTCTCCTTTTCCGCCGCGGCCATGTCCGCGGCCTCACCGCGGGTATAGCCCAGCTCTTTCATCTCGGAAAAATACCGCTCCGTCGCCTCGCCGGCCAGCCGCTTGCGCAGCGCGTCGAGCACGGCGGTGTCCTCGGTCACGGTGCGCCCCGCGGTCCGGTTCGTCGTCACCAGTCCGTCTGTCTCCAGTTGGGAGAGAGCGCGCTGCATCGTGTTCGGGTTCACGCCCGCCTCGGCTGCGAGATCGCGCACCGTCGGGAAGCGCGAGCCCGGCGGGTAGACGCCCGTCAGAATGCGGCGGGACAGCTGCTCTGACAGCTGTAGCCAGATCGGTCGGGAGCTCTGCAGATCAAACTCCATATCCGTCCTCCTTTGCATCATTGTATTAAGCGATTAATACAATACTACACTCATACAGATCTGTCAAGTCCTTTTCTTAAAAAAACTTTGTTTCGGGAAAAAGAATTGAAAAAGCAGGGGAGAGACGCTATGATAGGAAAACGAAAACGAGCCGCGCCGCCCGAAAGCGGGCGGGAGGTTCCCATATAAAAAGGAGAAATGACATGAAACATATCGCAAAGATCTTTTGCCTGCTGCTTGCGCTCGTGCTGCTCGCGGGCTGCGGCCGTACCGCCGCGCCGACGAACGAGCCGACCACCGGCATGCCCAATCCGCAAAAGGAATCCTCCGAGATCGAGATCCTCACGCGCTTCGGCACGGTCATGAGTCTGCCGCAGGGCGGCCTCGTCGACGACTATTTCATCATCGAGGGCGAGAACTCCGTCGCCGAGATGCGCTTTTCGTTCAAGGACAGCAACTATGTCGCGCGCTTTATGCCCGCCGCGGAGTATGAGGACATCTCCGGCATGCACTATGAATGGCAGCACACCGAGACCGCGAACGATCTTTACAACACGACCGTACGCTACAACGACGGCGCCGAGGGCGTGATCGACCTGTTCGACGCCCATCTCGGCCTCATCTGCTCGCTCTCGACCGACAGCGGCGCCGACCCCGACACGCTCAGAAGCGTGGCCAAGGAGGTCTTCTCCACGGTCACGGACGGCTTCGGCAGCGGCCGAGTCGACGGACTGAACGCTCTGCTCGACGACGTGCGCGAGCACTATTTCCCCGGCACGGCGGGCAGCTCGCTCTCCGGCGCGGCCTGCGCGGCGAAGCTTGCCGACTATTTTGCCGAGACGGGCATCGACCCCGACAGCGTTTCCGCCGCGGTCACGACCTATGCCTCCGCGCTCGAGGACGAGGAGAGAGTGCTCTTTGAGCAGCAGCTTGACGGCGTGGTCTCTTCCTTCACGGCCATCACCGCTGAGGGCGGCGAGGGCATTCTGGCCGACTGCGGCTATGAGGCGGCGCGCTACCCCTGGACGGAGGAAAACGTCTCCGACTGCTTTGTCGCCATGCTAGGCTCCGACTGACGGCAGAGCAAATCCCGTAAAAAAGGGCCGGAGAGCATCTCTCCGGCCTTTTTCACGGCGTGAGAACAAACGACTTAAAAATTTTTTTGAGAAAAAGCGTCCTTTTTGCCGACTGCTTCGTATAAACCGACAGAAAAGGAGTTGAACAACATGAAAAAACTTTCCATCATCCTTGCCCTCGCCATGATACTCGCGCTGCTTGCCGGCTGCGGCTCTGTTAAAACCGCTGCGACCTCTCCCGTGAGCGAGACGGCGGCAGCCCCCGCCGCGGCGGCCGAGCCTGCGGCTGTCGAGCCCGCCCCGGCTGTGACGAGCGCCGGAACGGTCGAGCTTGTCAGTCCCGCGGAGATCGCCGTTGAGCCTGCGGGAGAAAACCCGGCCGAGATCACGGCGGAAGCGCCGCAGACCGACGCCGCAGAGGAGCTCTCCTATGCTGCCGAGACGAAATCCTCGTATTCCGAGGTGGACGGCGGGATCGACTGGGAGCATCTGATCGACATCGAAGAGATCGAGGCCGACCCGGACACGGATGATTTTGCCCTATTTCTCATGAATATCCAAAGCTGCTACTACCCCGGCACCGAGGGCTGTGAGCTCACCGCCGCGGCCAATGCCGGCCGCATTGCGGATTATTTCGTCAGCAGCAGCCTCAACCCCGGCGACGTGCATAAGAGCGTGCAGAACTATTACAACAAGCTCTCGCCCGCCGACGCGGAATACTTCCTGACCCAGATCGAGGGCGTGGTCGCCGCGTTTGACACCATTTCCGGCGCGGGCGGCAAGAGCGTTCTCAAGAGCGCGGGCTACGAGCCCAATCATTACCCCTGGAGCGAGAAGACGGTGCAGTACTGCTTCCTCGCCATGCTCGGCGCAGACCAGTAATATCGTGATAATATCGTAAAACAATACGGGCGTGAACGATCCGTTCACGCCCGTGTTGTTTTATTCTGTCAGCGCTTTCAGCACCGCCTCGGCGCAGCGCAGTCCGTCTACCGCCGCGGAGGTGATGCCGCCGGCATAGCCCGCGCCCTCGCCGCAGGGATACAGCCCCCGAACGCCGGGAGAAACGAAGGCCTCGCCGCGCAGGATGCGGACGGGGGAGGACGAACGCGTCTCCGGCGCGGTCAGCACCGCATCCGGCTCGTCAAAGCCGCGCAGCTTTTTCCCCAGCTCCGGGATCGCACGCGCAAGAACATGCGTGATCTTCTCCGGCAGCACCTCGCGCAGCTCGCCCCAGACGACGCCGGGGCGGTAGCTCGGCTGCACGCTTCCCGGCCCGACGCTCGGCCGCGCGGCAAGAAAGTCGCCGACGAGCTGCGCCGGGGCGCGGTAGTCCCCGCCGCCGCAGGCGTAGGCCGCGCGCTCGATCTGCCGCTGCCATTCCATGCCCGCGAGGACCTCCGAGGACGGAAAGTCCTCCGGGTGCAGCGTGACGAGCAGCGCGGCGTTCGCATTCTCGCCGTCGCGCCGGGAATAGCTCATCCCGTTCGTCACGACGCCGCCGGCCTCCGAGGCCGCGGCGAACACCTTCCCGCCGGGGCACATGCAGAAGCTATAGGCGCTCTCGCCGTCCGGCAGATGGACGCTGAGCGAATAGTCCGCGGGGGGCAGCTTGCCGCGCTCGCGCCCGTACTGGGCGCGGTCGATCGTCTCCTGGCGGTGCTCGATGCGCACGCCCATCGAAAAGGGCTTTTGCGCCATCGGCACGCCGAGCGCGTGCAGCATCTGAAAGCTGTCGCGCGCCGAATGGCCGATCGCCAGGATCAGCTCGCGGCAGGGGAGCGTATAGTCGCCCGCGGGGCCGTGCACCTGGGCCGCCGCAAGCGCGCCATTTTCGATCACAAGACCGTCCAGCCGGTTTGCAAAGCGGATCTCGCCGCCGCGCGAGAGGATCTCCTCGCGGATCGATCTTACGACCCCGACGAGCACATCTGTGCCGATGTGGGGCTTTGCGTCATACAGCACGTTCTCCGGCGCGCCGTGCTCGTAAAAGCCGCGCAGCACAAAGCCGATGCGGCTGTCGTGCGTGCCGGTGTTCAGCTTGCCGTCGGAAAAGGTGCCAGCGCCGCCCTCGCCGAACTGGACGTTGTTTTCCCCGTCCAGCGCGCCGCCGGCGCGAAAGCGCTCGACCGCCGCAAGGCGCGTGTCGACGTCACGGCCGCGCTCAAGCACGATCGGCTTAGCCCCCGCGCGGGAGAGCAGCAGCGCGGCGAACATCCCCGCCGGGCCGAAGCCCACGACGACGGGGCGCCCCTGCGGCGCCTGTACCTGCGGGATCTCATATTCCTTTTCTATATATGGCGCGAGATCCGCGCCTTTTTTTCGCGCGAGCAGGCGCGCTTCTTTCTTTTCCTCAAGCGAGACGGCAAGCGAGCAGACGTAATGGATGTCGTCCTTTCGCCGCGCGTCGAGCGAGCGCCGCACAAGCCGCGTCTGCAGGAGCTCCTCCTCCCGGACGCCCAGCTTTTTCGCCGCACGCGCGCCAAGGAGCGAGAGCGCCTCGCCCTCTTCAAGGCGCAGATTGCGTACGAGAATCATGTTTCCAGCCTCCCGGCCGCGACACCGCTCGACCACGCCCACTGCAGGTTATATCCGCCGCAGTCGCCGTCGATATCCAGCACCTCGCCGCAGGCATACAGCCCGGGGACGAGGCGGCTTTGCATCGTGCGCCGGTCAAACTGCGCCGTCGAAATGCCGCCCGCCGTGACCTGGGCGCTGTCAAAGCCCGCCGTGCCGCGCACGGGGAGCGTGAAGCCGCGGCAGACGTCCAGCACCGCGGAAAGCCCGGGCTCGCTGAGCGCATAAAGCGGCACATCGCCACGGAAGCCCGCGGCCTTGACGAGCATCCTGCCGAGACGGTTGTGCAGCATCCCGGTCAGAAGATCGCCGACCTCCGCGTTCGGCAGAGAAGCACATCGCGCGCGGAGCATGTCCATCAGCTCGCCGCTGTCGCGCCCGCGGAAAAAGTCAAAGGAGATCTCAACGCCCTCGCCGCCGCAGGAAGCTGCGCGCGAGACGTCGAAAACAGCAGGGCCGGACACACCGTTATCCGTGAACTGCACCTCACCCTCACTGCGCGCAAGGATCTCGCTTCCCCGCCGCAGCGTCACAGCGGCGTCTGCGCGCACGCCCTTGAGCGAGCGGGGATAGTTCGTCGCGGTCACGAGCTGGACAAGCGCGGGATAAAGCTTCGTGCGTCTGTGGCCCAGCGAGCCGAGCAGCTCATAGCCGTCCATCACGCCGCCGAGCTTTCCGCCCGCCGCGCCGCCGCAGGCGACGATCAGCGCGTCGCAGGAAAAACGCTCATTCTCGCAGATGACCGAAAAGCTGGAGCGGCCTGCCCGCTTCACCTCCGTGACGCAGCAGGGGGCGTGCACCTCAACGCCCGCGCGCTCAACGGCAAAGCGCAGCACGTCGAGCACGCTGTTGGCCGAATCCGACAGCGGATAGACCCGCCCGCCGTATTCCTCCACGGTCAAAAGCCCGAGCGAGCGGAAAAAGGCAAGCGTGTCGCCCGGCGTGAAGCGCGCGAGCGCTTCGGTCACGAAAGCGGGATCCTCGCCGTGGTAATGCGCCGGCGAGGCCGCGGTATTCGTCAGATTGCAGCGGCCGTTGCCCGTTGCAAGCAGCTTGCGCCCCAGACGCTGCTGCCGCTCCAAAAGCAGCACGCGGTTTTGCTTGTCCGCCGCGGCGCTCAGTGCGGCCACCAGGCCGGAGGCGCCGCCGCCGATCACGATCACAGTTTTCATCCTTTTACCCTCTGTATAACATGTCGTTGCCGACCGGCGTGTAAAAAAGCCGTTCGACCTCGGCGGGGTCTTTCGTCTGCGCAAGGATCCACATGATCTTCGCGAGCGCCGCCTCGCTCGTCATGTCATAGGCCTCCAGCACGCCCGGACTCTCCTTGAGCCGGTGTCCCACGCGGTAAACCGAGAGATCCGAGCCCTCGTTTTGCACCTGGGTCGTCACGACGATGAACTTGCCCGCGTCGGTATGACGGCGGATGACCTCGAAGAGCTTGTCGTCGCTGTACGAGGGCAGCCCGCCCACGCCGAAGCACTCCATTACGACGGCGTCCTTGTGTGAGAGAAGAAATTCCATCAGCTCAAAATCCGTCCCGGGGATCATTTTGATGAGCCCCACGTTCGCGTCGAGCGCGTCGGAGAACAGGGGAGAGGGACGGTAAGCGCTTTCAATATAGCACATCAGCCTGCCGTCGAGCAGCGTGCCGATGTCGGGATAGTTGATGCTGGAGAAGGCGGCGTAGCTCTTCGAGCAGGTCTTCCTCGCGCGCGTTCCGGTGATCACACGCCCGGAAAAGACGATGTTCACGCCGTGGATCTTCTCCGAGCAGGCACAGACGAACGCGTCGGTCAGATTGATCTTCGAATCGGTGGAGTCATAGTTGATCGGCTTTTGCGCGCCGGTGAGGATGATCGGCTTTTCCGCCCCCTGCACGAGATAGGACAGCGCCGCCGCCGTATAGGCCAGCGTATCCGTCCCGTGGCTGATGACAAAGCCGTCGTAGCGGTCATAGTTGTCGCGCAGCGCGGCGGCGACAGAAAGCCAGTGCGCGGGCGTGATGTTGGTGGAATCGATAGAGAAAAGCGAGAGAAATTCCACCCGGCACAGCGATTCGACCGCCGGCACATAGCGCAGCAGCTGCATCGGAGTCAGATCGGGGCTCAGCCCCTCGGGCGTGATCGCTGAGGCGATCGTGCCGCCGGTACCGATCAAAAGAATATGCTTCATGCTCTTCCTCTTCTCTCCGCGCGTTTCGAGCGCGGCGTAATCGTACGTCAGGATCAAACTGAATTATACCAAGACGGCGGCGAATATGCAACCGACCGCAGAAAGAGCGGCGGGAAAGAAAACGTTGAAATTTGCCGACTTTGATGGTATTATACATGAGTTAACGAAACTTTTCTAAGGAGCGAGAGCTGCCGTGGGCGATACGAAGCTTGTCTTCAAGCGCTATGAAAAAAAGTATCTTCTCTCCCGCGGACAGTATGAAACGCTTTTCCGGGAACTGCGGGACCATATCGTGCCCGACGCGTACCACCGCAGCACGGTGTGCAGCATCTACTATGACACCGACGACTACGAGCTGATCCGCCGCTCGATCGAAGCGCCGGTGTACAAGGAAAAGCTGCGGCTGCGCAGCTACGGCGTCCCCGATGACGACGGCACGGTCTTCATCGAGCTGAAGAAAAAATACAAGGGCATGGTCTACAAAAGGCGCGTGCCCATGGGCGCAAAGGCTGCCATGGCCTATCTCGCCGGGGAGGCCGGACCGACCGAATGCTCGCAGATGACGCGCGAGATCGACTGGTTCCTGCATGAGAACGACGTCAAGCCGAAGGTCTTTATCGCCTGCGACCGATACGCCTGGGTCGATAAGGAAAACCCGGAGCTGCGCATCACCTTTGACGAAAACCTGCGCTGGCGGACGGACAGGCTGGATCTGACGCTCGGCTCTGACGGTGAGACTCTGACCGAGCCGGGAGCAGTCCTCATGGAGATCAAGATCCCCGGCACGGCGCCGCTGTGGCTGGCGCGGCTGCTGTCGGAACAGGCGCTTTTCCCGACCGGCTTTTCCAAATACGGCACCTGCTATAAAAACCATATCCTCAGAGAATATTTTAACGGAGTGATCGTTTGTGTTTAATTGTGTGATCCCCGCGGTGATGACCGTCTCCGCGTTTCTGATCTGTCTGGTGGCCGCGCTCATCCTGGGCGCGCTGACCGCGCTTGTCTTTTCCTTCCGCAGCGAGCACAGCAGCAATCTGCCCTTCGCGCTCGTCCTTGTCCCGCCGATCGTCACGCTTGTCATCATGATGGTCAACGGCAACATCGGCGCGGGTCTCGGCGTGGCCGGTGCGTTTTCGCTGATCCGGTTCCGCAGCGCGCCCGGCACGGCGCGCGAGCTCAGCGGGCTCTTCACCGGCACGGCGATCGGCCTTGCCTGCGGCATGGGCTATGTCGGCATCGCGGCGCTCTTCTTCCTGATCGTGGCCATAACGGTGATCGCGCTGACGCTGCTGCGCTTCGGGGAGAAGAGCCGCAGCTTCCGCCAGCTGAAGATCACGATCCCGGAAAACCTGGATTACGACGGCCTGTTCGACGATATCTTTGAAACCTACACGACCTCACACGACCTCATCCGTGTGAAGACCACCAATATGGGCACGCTCTACGAGCTGACCTACCACATCAATCTGCGCGGCAGCGACGTCGACAAGGCCTTTATGGACGCCCTGCGCTGCCGGAACGGAAATCTGAACATCATCTGCGGACGCGAGTCGGATAAGGATATGCTGTGATGAAAAAAAGATTTGTTCTTCTTTTGGTTTGCGCGCTGTGTCTCTCGCTGTTTACCGGCTGCGGCGATATCGAGATCGGCTCCGCCCCGACGCCCGCCCTTGCAGAAGAGACGGCTGCGGCGGGAGAAACGGCTGCGGCGGAAGAGATCGCGGGCGGCGGCATCAGCGTCATCACGCTGACGGGCACCGGCGCCGAGGTCTCGGGCGGCGGCGTCTCGATCGACGGCAGCGTCGTCACGATCGCCTCTCCCGGTGAATACAGCGTCTCGGGCAATTTGAGCGACGGCTGCATCGTCGTCAACACCGGCGAGGTCAAGGGCGACGTGCGTCTTACGCTCGACAACGCCTCCATCACCTGCCTCGACGGCGCGGCGATCCGCGTGGAGCAGACCAAAAACTTTGATCTCGTTTTGGGCGACGGCACGGAAAACCGTCTCGTCTCCGGACGCGAGGGAGACGCCCCAGTCGCCAAGCTCGAAGGCGCCGTGCTCTTCTCGGAGGACGACGTTGACATCCTCGGCGGCGGCTTGCTCGAGATCCGGGGCTATCTCAACAACGGCATCACCTGCAAGGATGATCTCGACATCAAGGGCGGCACGCTCACGGTCACGGCCGTGAACAACGGCATCAAGGGCTCGGAGTCGGTGGAGATCACCGGCGGCGAGATCAGCGTCACGGCCGGCAACGACGGCATCAAGTCGACCTCCGCCAGGAAGGAGGGCAAGGGCTATGTCCTGATCTCCGGCGGCACGGTCGCGGTCGAGTCCGTCGGCGACGGCATCTCGGCCGAAACGACGATGGAGATCTCCGGCGGCGCGATCAGCGTGACCACGACGGGCGATCGGGAGCTTGTCAGCAGCAAGGCGCTCAAGGCAAAAGGCGCGCTCACTGTTTCCGGCGGCGAGCTGACGCTCGTGAGCGAGGATCACGCGATCCACTCGACCTCTGACCTCGCCGTCACCGGCGGTACGCTCTCCGTCCTCTCGCGTGAGGGCAAGGGCTTCTCCTCTCATGCGGTGCTGACGATCAGCGGCGGCACGATCGATCTGAGATCCGGCGACGACGGCATCGAGGCGCTCAGCGCCCTAGCGATCTCCGACGGCGAGATCACGGTGCTCGCCGGCGCGGACGGCCTGAAGGCCGGCAACAAGGAGACCGCTTCCGGCACGCTCGACATTTCCGGCGGCACGATCAAGGTCAACGCTTACGGCGATGCGATCGACGCCAAGACCGCGGCTTCGATCTCCGGCGGCAGCTTTGTCGGAACCGGCACCTCCAAGCGGCCGCAGGGCTTCGCGGGCGGCACGCAGTGCTCGGTGCGCTTCTCCTTCCCCGGCGCGGCGGACAGCGTCGCCCAGGTCCAGGATGAGTCCGGCGCCGTGATCGGCGAGATCGCAAGCAGCTGCGCTTATACCTATGCGCTCTTTTCGTCGCCCGAGCTTGCTCCCGGCAGCTGCCGCCTCGTCTGCGGCACGCTGGAAGCCGCGGCCGCGGCGAACTGATCGACCCGTCGAAAAACACAAAAAATCCTTCGTCATCAGACGAAGGATTTTTCTTTATTTCTTTTTCTTTTTGCGGCGGGAAAGACTGCGCTCGAACGCGCCGCTGTCGATGAATTCGGCCAGCACATACTGGTCATAGACCGGGACGCTGCAGGAGTAAAACCCGAGCTCTGCGCGATACCGCTCCATCAGCGCCTCCGGCAGCACGAGATAACCCGTGCGAAACGACGGCGCGACGGTTTTGGAAAAGGTCGAGAGATAGAGCGTCCGCTCCGGCAGCAGGGAGGCAAGCGTCTCGATCCGCCCGCGAGGAGCGGCCAGCTCGGCGTCGTAATCGTCCTCGATCAGCCAGGCGCCCTGCGCCTCTGCCCAGGCGGCATAGGCCGCGCGCCTGTCCGCGCTCGAGGTGATGCCGCTGGGATAGCTGTGATAGGGCGTGACGTGCAGCGCGCCCGCGCGGCAGCCGTCGAGCGCGCGCAGCGCGATCCCTTCCGCGTCCATTGCGAGCGCGACGCAGCGCGCGCCGTTTGCCTCGTACGCCCGGCGGATCTTTTCCCAGCAGGGATCTTCGAGCGCAAAGACGGTCTCCCGCCCCAGCAGCTGCACGACGAGCGAGTAGAGCGCCTCGGCGCCGGAGCCGATCAGGATCTGCTCCTCATCCACGTCCAGCGCCCGGCTGCGCGCGAGATAGCGGCGTATCGCGCCGCGCAGCTCAAGCGTGCCGAGCGGGGGAGACTTCGCCAGGATCCGCTCGCCCTTTTCGGCAAGCGTGCGGCGCATGATGCGCGCGAGCACGCTGAAGGGAAAATCCTCCGGCACGCTCGTCGGCAGGCTCATCTCCTCCAGCGCTGCCCGCCGCACCGGCGCGGCCGCGCCGCGCCCCAGCACGAAAACGCCGCTGCGCTCGCGAGGCTCGACCCAGCCCTCGTCCGCGAGCAGCGCCAGCGCGTGCTCGGCCGTGATCACGCTCACACCGAGCTCCGCGGCAAGCGCGCGCTTGCTCGGCAGTTTGCTGCCCGGCGGATAAATCCCCGCGGCGATCGCGTCTTTCAACTGGGCGTACAGCTGACGGTAGGCGGGGCCGCTTTTTTTTTCAAGCACAAATCTGGTCATATAAAAAAGTCCTCATCTGGTAGTATCAATAAGACCAGATCAAGCGTATACTTTTTCCCGTAAGATGTCAAGCTCCCGGTGAAATGGAAACGGAGGAACCCTTATGTCATATCGCAAGATCCTGACCATCCAGGACATCTCCTGCGTCGGCCAGTGCTCGCTGACCGTCGCCCTGCCGATCCTGTCGGCCGCGGGGATGGAGACCTGCATCCTGCCGTCCGCCGTGCTTTCCACGCACACGGCCGGCTTTTCCGGCTATACCGTCCGCGACCTGACGGCGGACATCCCCGGCATCGCCGCCCATTGGAAAAAGGAGAACATCCGCTTCGACGCGCTCTATACGGGCTATCTCGGCTCCACCGAGCAGATCGCGTATGTCAGGGAGATCGCCGAGGAGCTGCTCTCGGACGGCGGCGCGCTGATCGTCGATCCGGCGATGGCGGACAACGGCAAGCTCTATCCTGCCTTTGACGCGGCCTATGTCGAGACGATGAAGTCGCTGGCCTTCTCGGCGGACATCATCCTGCCGAACATTACCGAGGCCTGCTTCCTCACAGGCACGGAATACCGCGAGCGGTATGACAGAGCCTATATCGATTCTCTGCTCGACGCTCTCACGGCCTGCGGCGCAAAGACCGTCGTGCTGACGGGCGTCGGATTTGACGCGGAGCACACCGGCGTCATCGTGCGCGAAGGAGGCAAGACGCGCTATTACGAGCACCGGAAGATCGCCAAGGGCTGCCACGGCACGGGCGACGTTTACGCCGCGGCCTTCGTTGGCGCGCTGGAAAACGGGCTCGGCGCCTATGACTCCGCCGTCCTCGCCGCTGACTATACGGTGCGCTGCATCGAGGTGACGCAGGGCGACGCCGCCCACTGGTACGGCGTGAAATTCGAGCTGGCGCTGCCGGAATTCATCCGGATGCTCGGGAAATGACAGAACGAAAAAGAAATGCCCGCCGCAGACAACGTCTGCGGCGGGCATTCTCTGTTTACAACAAGTCGGTCAGCGCACGGATCTCGCGGCAGCTGTCCGGCAGCGTTCCACTGGGGGGAGGGGACTGGTGCGTGTGAAAATAGCAAGATCCGATCCCGCAGCTGTCCGCACCGCGGATATCGGCGTCCGGGTCGTTGCCGACCATAACGATCTCCTCCGCCGTGACACCCGCCGCAGCCATCGCCGCGTGAAAGAAAGCGGCAGAGGGCTTTTTGCAGCCGAAATCCGAGGAGAGAAAGATCTGATCGAAGCTTTTCGAAAGTCCGAGCAGCCGCAGCTCCGGCACGGTGAAGCAGCTCTGCGCGTTTGAAAGCAGAAATAGTCTTGCGCCCCGCTGCCTCAGTCCATCCAATGTCCGGCGCGCTCCCGGCATCAGCCGCGGCGTGCTCGTATACGAAAGCGCACGGAACGCGATCGCCGTGTCGTCAAGGCGTGCTGCGGAAACACGCACGCCCTTTTCTGCATAGAGACGGCGAAAGACGTGCCGCAGCTCGATCTCGACTTCATCCTCGCCGAGACCGCTTCTTTTCGCAAGCGCGGCCGTCTCCTCCGCACACAGCGCGAGATAGCATTCCCGCAGCTCCGACGGCGCGTACGGCGCGCCGCCGAGAGAATAACAGCGTGCCAGTCCCCGCCAGAGTGAAGGCTTTTTCTCATCCGTTCGAATATCGATGAGCGTACCGTATAAATCGAAAAAACAGGTGTTCTTATTCATAAGGTTGGTCTCCGCTTCCGACAAATCATGGTCCGCACCGCAGCCGCGGATAAAATCGCTGCGGCCGGGACTGTATTCCCGCGGCAGGGATACGCCCTCGCCGCCGTTTTCCGGAACGACGCCGGACATGGACGGCAAAAAGCTGAAATGGCGGAGAGGATCAAAAGGGCCTCCTGCCTCAGGACAGGAAGAAGTTCAGCATCCTCTCCCGGTAATCCGGCGCGGTATCGAACGCGGCATGGCCGTAGCCGATATACATGTACAGCCTGAAATCCGCACGCCAATCCAGGCTTTCCGCGATCTCCATGGTCGCGTCCGAATCGAGGACGCGGTCCTCGAATACGCCAACGGCCATGACCGGGCAGCGGATCCTGTCCAGCTCATCGACGATGTTAAAGCCCTTTGTTCCCTCAACGAGAATAATAAAACGTCTGAGATCCTCATCCGTCACGGTCCCGGCGGCCGCTTTCAGCGCGTCGCGGGACTGCTCATATATCTTCGGCGGATAGATCTCCTTCCCGAAGGCCAGATACAATCCGACCCGGTCTTTTTTCTTTGCCAGCTGCGCCCAGCTCTCCAGCACGCGGTACTGGGCGTCCTGCACATGGGCGGAAGACGAGCCCAGCATCATCTTCCGGACCAGCTCGGGATGCTCGATCGCGATGACCTGCGCGATCATGCCGCCCTGCGACGCGCCGAAGAGACACACATCCTTCAGCCCCAGCGCTTCGAATGCGGCCGCGGTATCCCTTGCCATCTCCCGCACGGTATAGGACGGGGGCATGTCGCTGCGCCTGTCGAAAAGATAGATCGTAAAGCTCTCCGTAAGCGAAGCATACGCCGCCGCAACCGCATCCGCGGCGCCCATTACGCTTTGGATACTCAGCCCCGGCAGAATGACCAGCGTCTGCGCCCCGCTGCCAAAGCGGAAATACTTCATGGAGAACGTGTCCGTCCTGACGGTTTCGATCGGAATGCTCTGCTTTTCCTTATCCGGCATTTGCGTTCACCGCCTCTTTCTGTCATAAGCTGAGAAAAGTATAGCACAGGATCGCGGCTGACTCCACCAAAAAGCGGCAGCGCTGCTCCTGTCATGATCTTAAGGTTCTGCAGACGGGATTCGCGGCAAACGGCGCCGACGTTCCCTTCTGCCGTCTTCCCATCACCCGGCGGAAGAAAGATCTTCGTCCGCGTCGTCCGCAAGCGGCTCGGCCGTCAGATAATAATAGTCGTTCTGCTTCATCTCATTGCCGTCAAACAGTCCGGCGTTCAGCAGCCAGCCGTCCCGGTATTTCACGGCCGTCGCGCCGCAGAAAGCTGTCATGGAGCGGTCCGGCGTTTTCTTTCCGTCTGCATAGGCCTCGCTCCACTCTTTATACCATTCACTCGGTTCCGTCGAACTGTGCCGGTTAAACCAGCCGCCGCCATGTGTGAGCGTGTAGAGACAGCTTTCTCCATCCGGCCCTTCGCCGATAAAACGCAGCGTGGGGAACTCCCCGACGCCGCTCATTTCCACCAGCTCGCTGCAGGGGAACGTGAAGCAGTCCCGCAGCTCGGATAAGCCGATCGGATACGCCGTGATCCTGTCGGGAAGAAGCGCGGCGAGCTCCGCCTCACCCAAGCCGGTCAGCAGAATAAAATGCCTGTCGATCAGCGTATGGAGGGTTTTAAGCATGTCCTTCTGATCTTTTTCATTGTTCAGCGAATCGAGCGAACGGAAGGAGCGGGTCTGATTTTTGATCGTATCCTCCAGATTGTTGTTCTCGTTCCTGTTTTCCGAGGTAGTGCCCATATAGGTGAACAGCACCACGTCCTCGCCAAAACGGCGCAGAAGATACAGATCGCTGCGGCCGGGCCAGAGCTCATCTGACAGGGCGACGCCCTCACCGTCGTTTTCCAGAACGACGGCGGACCCGAACGGCGAAATGCTGACGTAGCGGAGAGGATCAAAGGTATCTCCGGGCTCGCAATTCCAAAGCGGCGCGATCTGATTCCCCCAGGGCAGAATACAGACAGTTATACTGGCGTCCGTGCTGTAAAAAACGCCTTCATCGCTGCCGCCGTATTCGAGATCCATTGAGATCGCGTTGCCGTCTTCCCTGCGTTCAAGCGCCGTAACGCGGCAGCTCCCATCCTCGCGCAGCGAGCCGAGATCCCACAGAACGGCGGCACTGTCCTCACCGAGCTTCCAGCATACGGCATCATCGGCCAGATACCACTCTGCGTTCAGAATAGTGAACGAAGTGTTCACCCGGGCTGCATGCGCCAGCGAGTACTGCGGCGAAACCGTTACCGTCTCGCCGCCGACGGTCAGCCGCTCCGGCTCGGGCAGCACGAAGCGGGAGGCGCCGCGATAGGAGACGCAGAGGACAGCCGCCGCGGCGACGATCGAAACAAGCAGGAAAACGACCGAACCGAAGATCTTTTTCCCTCTTGCCTTGACCAGCCGGACAAACGCGCGGATCAGAAGTGCGGCCAGGGCAACAAGACCAACGACGACAAAAAAGCGGTATTCCGGCGCTTTTGCCATCGCCTGCCACAGCATTTCCGGCGCATGCAGGATCTCGAACAGGATCAGAGCTCTGTCGTTCCAAAGCTGCGTAAAAAACGATTTCATGACGGTTCTCCTTAAAAGAAATGCCGCGCGGAGAGCGGACGGAAAGAGGCACCGCTGTCCGAGCCGGTGCGCGGCTTCCATGATCTGACATGAGTATAGCACATGACCGTCTCCAAATCCACCGGGAAAAAAGCCAAAAAAGGAGCGCAAGATGTACAGGGAGAACGGCTCCGCGCCGGCGCCTGCGGCAGTGCAGCCTCCGGCGGATTGTAAAATTTTGCTCCGCAAAATCAGGGGTGTCCGGGGTTCGACCGTGCCTGACGAATAAAATAAGCAGCCGTCCCGAAAGGGACAGCTGCTTATTTGGTGCTCCAGCGGGGATTCGCCCGCGCTGCGGCGCGGAGCAGGTCGCGGCTCTGACTACCGCCTTGCCGCAATGCCGTTTGCGCTCTTCGCCGTAAAGGCTCATAGACGCAAAATCGGCGCGGCTGCGGAAATTGCGGCTCCGCTTTTTCTGCCCCCGGCAGCGCGAATCCGCATTTTCCCCCGGCATGTCATTCACTTCCGCTCCCCTCGAATCCCCAACGGGGGAATAGCAAATAAGAAGACCATCCCATCAGGATGGTCTTCTTATTTGGTGCTCCAGCGGGGATTCGAACCCCGTGACCGTGGCGCAAGGCGCCACGATCACCTTTTATCCGCTTCGCTCAAAAACGCTCCGCGTTTGGTGCCCGGGGTTCGAACGTGCCTGACGAATAAAATAAGCAGCCGTCCCGAAAGGGACAGCTGCTTATTTGGTGCTCCAGCGGGGATTCGAACCCCGGACGCTGCCGCCTGCGGCAGCGCAGCCTCCGGCGGATTAAAAAATTTTGCTTCGCAAAATTAGGGGTGTCCGGGGTTCGACCCAGGAATAATAAAAATAGCGGCCACCCCATATAGGGGTAGCCGTTATTTTGGTGCTCCAGCGGGGATTCGAACCCCGGACACCCTGCTTAAAAGGCAGGTGCTCTGCCTACTGAGCTACTGGGGCATATTCGTCCTCCCCAACGCGAAGCCCAACGAAGAGGGTTCACGTTGGAAACGTGTTCACCAAATCAAAGCCCAACGAAGTGGGTTTGATTTGGAAAAGGAGAATGACGGCATCGGTCAATGTGGTCATGCCTGCATGACCACATGACCTAATGGCGTCAATTCGACGCTGTGGCTGGGATGGCGGGACTCGAACCCACTATATACACTACATCCCATCGGCTGTGTACGAAAGAACCGGCGGCCGTCGGCCGCCGGCCTCTCTCATGTGGGGTGGGATATGGGGCTCGAACCCACGACACCCGGAACCACAATCCGGTGCTCTACCAACTGAGCTAATCCCACCAAATCGTCCTCGCAAGCTGCGTATCGTCTCGCTTCCTCGACAAGCTCGAAAGCTCGCTCACTTCGCTGCTCGTCCTCCCAAAAACAGACCCGCTTACGCTGGGCTCTGTTTTTGAAAATGCGAGGAGTTTCATTCTCCTTTTCGCCGTCTAACCAAATCAAAGCCCAACGAAGTGGGTTTGATTTGGAAAAGGAAGAAGGAACTGACGGATGTGCAGTTTTCGCGGCTCTTACGCAAACCGCAGAAACGGAACGGAGTCTGTTTCTTCTGACGATGGCACGCCAAGAGGGATTCGAACCCCCGACCTACTGCTTAGAAGGCAGTTGCTCTATCCTGCTGAGCTATTGGCGCATATTGGTGCTTCCCGCTCAGCAAGCGCTGCAAAAATGGAGCGGGTGATGGGAATCGAACCCACGTATCCAGCTTGGAAGGCTGGTGTTCTACCATTGAACTACACCCGCAGGGGGCTCAATCCACATTCAGCCTTGAGATAATACCACAGGCGAACCCCGAATGTCAATCTTTTTTCTTATTTTTTCCTGCCCGTACGCGGAATTCTTTCCCGATTTGGAAAAGAATACAAAATAATCTGTATAAAAGCGACAAATATTCAATTATTTTTTAGTCGATTTAGCGATTAGAAGCGTCAAAGCGGATTGACAAAGAAGATTTCAGCCGCTATAATAAGAGAACGAAAATACATACCCTAACACCATTTTCGCGTATGTATTAATAAAATAGGAGGAAAAGAAATGAAAAGATTTCTCGCACTGCTTCTTGCGGTCGTGATGGTCTTCGCCCTTGCCGCCTGCGGCCAGAGCGCTGCTCCTGCCACTTCCGCGCCCGCCGACTCTGCGGCGGACAATTCCGGTGACGCCGCACCCGCTGCGGAAGAATCAGGAAGAAGTGAAGTTGATTCGTATAGCCTGCTCTATGCGTTCAACATCACCACGCTGGATTATCTCTATGATAACCACAGCACCAACGGTGACTTCACCGCGAACTTCACCGAAGGTCTGCTCACCCAGGACAACCACGGCGTTCTCGTCCCCGGTATGGCCATCGAGTGGGCTCCCAACGAGGATGCTTCCGAGTGGACGTTCACCATCCGTGACGACGCTGTCTGGTCCACCGCTTCCGGTGAAGAGTATGCGCCTGTTACCGCTGAAGACTTTGTTACCGGTCTGAAGCACGCCGCCGATTCCTCGAGCCTTGTCCTCGGCCTTGTCAAGCCCCTGATCAAGGGCCTTGCCGAGTATGCTGACGGCACCGGCAGCTGGGAAGACGTTGGCATCAAGGCTGACGGCAACAAGCTGGTCTACACCCTGACCGGCCCCTGCGGCTACTTCGACGGTCTGACCACCTACAACGTCCTCAGACCTCTGAATGCTGAGTTCTTCGAATCCATGGGCGATTCCTTCGGCGCTGTTGATCCCGCCTCCATCCTGTACAACGGCTGCTACATCCTCTCCTCTGTCGTTCCCGGCCAGGAAGTCAAGTTTGACGCCAACCCGAACTACTACGACAAGGACAACGTTCATGTCAAGCACGTCACCGTCACCTACACCGACGGTAAGGACCCGATGCAGAACTTCAACATGTTCGTGAACGGCGAAGTTACCACCACCGCCATCCAGCTCGGCCAGCCCGAGATGGTCGCGAAGGCCAACGAGCTCTATCCGGACAACCAGTTCAAGGGCATGACCACCTCCACCTCTTTCTGGGGCGCTTTCAACTGGGATAGACAGTCCTACGCTCTGTGGACCGACGCCAACAAGAGCACCACTGCCAAGACCACTGACGACCAGAAGGCCGACACCCATGCCGCTATCCTCAACAAGTACTTCCGTCTCGGCGTTTACGCCGCCTACTCCGAGAAGGCTTACTATGAAGTCGCTCTCGGCGAGATCGCGGAAGACAGAGCCAGAAACACCCTCACTCCTTACACCTTCGCTACGCTGAGCACGGGCGAGTCCTACGGTTCCCTCGTGACGAAGTACCTCGAGCAGGAAGAGGAAGCCTTCGTTGGCATCGATCTCAACGACGGCCATGATGCCTGGTACAATCCTGAGAGAGCTGTTGCTTTCATGGAGAAGGCCAAGGCTGAACTCGGCGATTCCGTCAAGGAGTGGCCGGTACACCTCGACATGGTCGAGAACGGAACGGACGAACAGGCCAAGAACATGGCTCTTGCCATGCAGAAGTCCATCGAAGATGCGATCGGCGATTACGTCAAGATCGACCTCATCTTCCTTGACAACGACGAGCAGGTCAATGACGCCTTCTACACCAACGAGCGCGGCGAAGACAACTCTGTCGACCTCGCTTTCGCGGCTGGCTGGGGCCCGGACTACGGCGATCCTTACACCTACATCCACTGCTTCGACCCGTCTGACGGCGACATGATGCTCTACTCCGGCATCACCCCGATCATCACCGATAACACCCAGCGTCCTGACTCCCAGACTGAGGCTCTCGAGGCCATCGGCCTGACCGAGATCAAGCCCCTGATGGATCAGGCGAACGCCGCCACCGGTGACGAGAGAATCGATCTCTTCGCCCAGGTTGAGGCCAAGCTGCTTGCCAACGGCATCCTCAGACCCTTCGCCACCAGAGGCGCCGGCCTCGGCGTGTCCAAGGTCAAGCCCTTCTCCGCCGGCTACGGCCTCTACGGTCAGGCTTCGACCAACATTGTTCCTTACTTCAAGTACATGGTCGTTTACGATCAGCCCGTCACGGCCGACGAGTACTATGCTGCTAAGGAAGCCTGGCTTGCTGGCGACTGATATCTGATTTTCCACAGCATTCGCAAATTCTGAATAAGCTATAGAAAATGAGAGCTAGAAGATGCTCATTCCTCTAGCTCTCAGTTTCTCTTGTTAGGAGTTGTTCTCATGAGCAAGGGTTATATCCTTAAGAGACTGATTCGATCGGTCATTTCCATTCTGTTGATAATGCTGATCGTTTTCACCCTGGTCTATACGCTCGTTCCGCGCAACAGTATCTTTTCCGGCGACGACGGATACAGAAAGCTTGCCTCAAAGCCGGACGACAAGACTGACTACATGTATAATATCTGGCAGAAGCTCGGATATCTGACCTTCGTGCGCTCCGCCGATTATTTCCAGACGATCTACGACGTGGATTCTCCAGAGATGGCCGCTGCGCTCGAGCCGGGTTCGGAAGCCGGTGAACAGTTCAAGGCCAAGTACGAAGCCGAGGGGTATACGGTCGAACAGTATACCAAAAGCGGCCGTTACTACGCCTATAAGGACATTCCCGTCATCAAGCATGTGGCAGTCTGGTTTTCAGATCTGATCGAGATCGACACACCGATGTCTGTTCAGGATGAAAACAATCCGGACCTGAAGCGCGGGCTCTCTTTCGGCAGAACCGAATCGGGCGGCATCGCTCTTATAGGAAGCGGAACGACTCACAAATACCTGATCTATACCGACAGCCACTTCCCCTGGCTGCATCAGAACGTCATCAAGCTCTGCTTCGGCGATTCCTATCCCACGTATCAGGGGCTTGATGTTATGTCTGTCCTGTTCCAGACGCAGGGAACAGAAGTTAAAAGACCGGTAACATACGCGACCGGCAAGGAAGGCGAATCCGGTATCATCTTCGGTTCGCTTACCTACAAGAAAATTCTCGACCGTCTTGATCGGCAGAAATTTGTCGACAACTACGCGACCTTCCAGACGGCTAAGAATCAGCCGTCCATGATCGGTACTTCCTTTATTATCGGCATCTTCGCCATGTTGATTTCCTATGGCCTGGGTCTGCCCATCGGTATCCTGATGGCCAGAAAGAAAGACAAGCTTGCCGATAAACTGGGCATGGTCTATATCATCTTTATCATCGCCGTGCCATCGCTGGCATACATCTATTTGTTCCGGTATTTTGCCACTGCGGCCTTCGACCTGCCGTCCGTTTTCACGACCTACGGCGCGTCTGATATCCGCTCGTGGATCCTTCCTACGATTTCGCTTGCACTCCCGTCCATTGCCAGCCTGATGCTTTGGACCAGAAGATATGTTGTGGACCAGATGAGCCAGGACTATGTCAAGTTCGCAAAGGCGAAGGGTCTCAACCAGAGAGAAATTTTCAACAACCACATCTTTAAAAACGCAAGTATCCCGATCGCGCAGGGAATCCCGGCCTCTCTTGCCGGATGCATCGCCGGCGCCATCATTACCGAATCCATCTACGCCGTTGGCGGTATGGGCAAAATGCTTCCGAACGCGATCCAGCAGCACAACAACGTAATGGTCGTGGCACTGGCCTTTATCTTCTCCACCGTTTCGGTGCTGTCCGTGCTGGCCGGAGATATTATCCTGACAAAGGTCGATCCGCGCATTTCGCTCACAGAAAAGGCAGGGAGATCATAATGGACGAGAAAATTTTGGAAAACAAAAATGATCTCTTCGGATTCGCATCTTTTGATAAATATGAATCCGAACATATTGCCGCGCCGCAGTATTCCTATTGGAAGTCCGTATGGCGGACATTCGTAAAAAACAAGTTCACCGTTGCCGTTGCCATACTGATGCTCGTTCTGGTGCTCTTCGCGTTGATCCAGCCGTCGATCTCCGGATACGATCCGCTAATCGCCCCGAACGTCAACGACTCTGAGATGAGATTCATCAAGCCCTGTGCCGAGCATATCTTCGGTACCGACAACCTGGGCAACGAGGTGTTCGACGTCGTGTGGGCCGGTGCGAGAAACTCGATCATCATCAGCTTCGTCTGCACCTTCATTACCATGTTCATCGGCGTTGTGGTCGGCGCGATCTGGGGCTTCTCCAAGAGTATGGACAAGTGGATGCTTGAGATTTACAACATCGTATCCAACGTCCCGTTCCTTCTTCTGGCGATGATCCTCTCTTACGTTCTCGGCGCCGGCATGGGTACCCTGATCTTCGTTATGTGCGTGACCGAGTGGGTGTTTGTCGCATTCTTTATCCGTACCCAGGTCATGATCATCCGTGACAGAGAGTATAACCTCGCTTCCAAGTGCCTCGGCACGAGCACCTGGACCATGATCAAGAACAATATCCTTCCCTACCTGATCTCGGTCATTATGACCTATGTCTCGAGAATGATCCCCTCTCTGATCTCCTATGAGGTTTTCCTTTCGTACATGGGCCTCGGCCTTGGCGTGACGAAAGCATCTCTCGGCCGCATGATCTCGATCTACACTTCGTATATGAACGGATATCCGCATCTGTTCTGGATCCCGGTTACCGTGCTTGCCGTCCTCTCCATTTCTCTCTATATCGTCGGTCAGAGACTCGCGGATGCGGCTGACCCGCGTACGCATATGTAAGGAGGGAAGCAGGATAATGGACGAAACGAAAAATGTAATCATTTCCGCAAAAGACATCGAGGTCAAGTTCCGCGTTCGCGACAAGTATCTCACGGCCATCCGGAATGTTTCCCTGGATCTGTATGAGGGCGAGACCTTTGCCATCGTCGGCGAGTCCGGCTCGGGCAAATCGGTGTTCACCAAGACCTTTACGGGCATGCTGGAGTCCAACGGAACGATCTCGAACGGCTCCGTCATGTTCCACGGAACGGATCTGACCAAGCTCAGGACAGATAAGGACTGGGAAGGCATCCGCGGCGCGAAGATCTCCACGATCTTCCAGGACCCCATGACCTCCCTCAACCCCATCCGTACCATCGGCTCGCAGATCACCGAAGTCATCGAAAAGCACCAGAAGATCTCCAAGGCCGAGGCAAAGCAGCAGGCCATCGAGATGATGGACCGCGTCGGTATCCCGGATGCGGCCAACCGCTTTGACGAGTATCCCTTCCAGTATTCCGGCGGCATGCGTCAGCGTATCGTGATTGCCATTGCGCTGAGCTGCCATCCCGAGATCCTGATCTGCGACGAGCCGACGACGGCTTTGGATGTCACCATCCAGGCGCAGATCATCAAGCTGATCCGCGATCTGCAGAAGGAGCTTGGCTTCACCACGCTCTATATCACGCATGACCTCGGCGTCGTGGCCAACGTGGCCGACCGCGTCGGCGTCATGTACGGCGGCCAGATCATCGAGTACGGCACGGTCGAGGAGATCTTCTTCGATCCGAGACATCCCTATACCTGGGCCCTTTTGTCCAGCCTTCCGCAGCTTGGCGTGAAGGGAGAGGATCTGTTCTACATCACGGGCACGCCGCCTTCTCTGTTCAACGAGATCAAGGGCGATGCGTTCGCACCGCGCAACGAGCACGCTCTCAACATCGATTTCCAGGAGGAGCCGCCCTTCTTTAAGGTGAGCAACACGCACTATGCCAAAACCTGGCTGCTTGATCCGCGTGCGCCGAAGCTTGAAAAGCCCGAGGTCATCCGTGACCTGCACGAGAAGATCAAACTGATGACGGATAAGGGAGGTGCTTTCCATGTCGACTGAAGACAGAGAAGTGATCCTGTCCATCAAACACGTTGACGTGACCTTCGAAACAGGACACAAAAAGAAGCTGCGCGCTGTAAAAGACGCGAACTTTGACATCTATAAGGGCGAGACTTTCGCGCTGGTCGGTGAATCCGGCTCGGGCAAAACGACGCTGGGACGCGCCATCATGCGCATCAACCCCTGCAGCGCCGGCGAGATCCTCTTCGAGGGCAAACGCATCTCCGGCAAAATCTCCCGGGAAGAGGACCGCAATGTGGTCCGCAACATCCAGATGATTTTCCAGGATCCCGCCGCTTCCCTCAACGAGCGCGCTACGATCGAGTACTGTGTCTCCGAAGGCCTGTACAACTTCCATCTTTACAAGGATGAGAACGAACGGATCGAAAAGGTGGACCGCGCGCTTGAGTCTGTGGGTCTGCTGCCAGAGCATAAATCGCGCTATCCGCACGAGTTTTCCGGCGGTCAGCGTCAGCGCGTCGGCATTGCGCGCGCGATGATCATGGATCCCAAGTTCATCGTCGCGGATGAGCCGATCTCGGCTCTGGATGTGTCGATCCGTGCGCAGGTGCTGAACCTGATGAACAAGCTCAAGGCCGAAAAAAACCTGACCTATCTTTTCATCGCGCATGACCTGTCCGTCGTCCGCTTCATTGCTGACAGGATCGCGGTCATCCATCTCGGCGAGATCGTCGAGATCGCTGAATCCGAAACGCTGTTCAAGTATCCGATGCACCCCTACACCGTATCGCTGCTTTCGGCGGTTCCGATGCCGGACCCGATCGTGGAAAAGACGAGACACCACATCGTCTACGATCCGTCCAAACTCGAGCAGACCGACGAGCAGCGCGAGCTGCGTGAAGTGCGTCCGGGCCATTTCGTGTTCTGCACGAACAACGAGTTCGCCCGGTACCGGGAGAAAATGGACCGGATGGAGCAGGAGCTCGGCTGAAAA
This sequence comes from uncultured Eubacteriales bacterium, assembly GCA_900320595.1. Taxonomy (GTDB): domain Bacteria; phylum Bacillota; class Clostridia; order Oscillospirales; family Oscillospiraceae; genus Limivicinus. The sequence goes on from ONSW01000005.1 coordinate 24,038, forward strand.
ACAAAAAAGAAGATCAAACCGTTATCGGTTTGATCTTCTTTTTATGCCAATTTAAGCGCGTGCACGGCAACCGCCGCGGTCTTTCGTCTTCAGGGATAGAACACATAGGCGATGACGACCGCCGCAAGCAGATACACGATCCCGAGGAAAAGCGGATAATTGAACGCGCCTTCGCGCTTTTCACGTGCGTCGCTGATGAATTTGGCAATGTCTTCTTCCTGCTGCATCTGCGCGCTGCGCCGGACAGCAAACCGTCTTGCGATCGACCGCCCGCTGTGCTGAAGATAGTAATTGCTGACGTCAAAGTCGCCGTGCAGCACCAGGGAATAGATGATGCCGACGATGATCAGAAGAAGAGCGACGATGGTCATCGCATCCGTAAAGACCAGAAGACGGTTTTGCTCCGCCCGCAATGCCGCGGCCAGCGGATAAACGAGCGTGATGATGAGATGAGAGAGGAGCATCGAGGGACGGATGTTTTTCATTCGTTTGAACATAGACTTCACCTGCCGGGCAGCGAAAAAGAAAGAGCTGCCCGCTTCTTATGTTTTATTGAGATGGCGCGCCGGGGCTGTCTTGCTTTTTCATCTTAACAGACAGGATGAGCTTCCGTCAAGAAGAAGGGAGAGAAAGCGAAGCCGTCCGACTCCCGCGCAGGTTGTCAAGCCGCGCAAGCGGTGGTATAATGATCATCAGATGGCGAAATCGATCGAGGATTCGATTGATTTCGCTGCCAAACGACAGGTTTGGCAGCGAATGATTCCAAGAATCATTCGCATGATGTTCATTGCAATGATTATAGGGCAAAACAGCCATGCTGTTTTGCTGCGCCGCAAAACGACGCGGCGAAAAACGCCTTCGTTTTTCGCCATCTTTTCATCATTATAATGATCTCATCAAGAAAAAAGAAGGAAAGCGAACATGGCAAAAAGCGATTGGTACAAGCAGATGGCCGTCTATCAGATCTGGCCGCGCAGCTTTTGCGACGGAAACGGCGACGGCATCGGCGATCTGTGGGGCGTGCTGAAGAAGCTGGACTACATCAAATCCCTGAACGTTGACGCAATCTGGTTTTCTCCGCTCTTCCCGTCTCCGAACGCCGACTACGGCTATGATATTTCCGACTATATGGACATCCACCCCGACTACGGCAATCTCGACGTCTTCCGCGAGGTGCTCGACGGCGCGCACGCGCGCGGGATGCGGGTGTTTATGGACCTGGTCGTCAACCACACCTCGGACGAGCACAGATGGTTCCTCGAAAGCAGGAAGAGCAAGGACAACCCTTACCACGACTATTACTACTGGCGCAAGGGCAAGCGGACGCGCAGCGGCCGCCGCCTGCCGCCGAACAACTGGTCGAGCGTGTTCGAGGGCGGCGCATGGGAATACGACGCAAAGCTCGACGAGTATTATCTCCATGTCTTTGCCAAAAAGCAGCCGGATCTGAACATGTCCAATCCCAAGGTGCGCGAGGAGGTCAAGAACATCCTGCGCTTCTGGCTGGACATGGGGGTGGACGGCTTCCGCGAGGACGTCATCACCTTTATCGCCAAGGATGAGGGGCTGCCAAGCTCCTATCCCGCCCTGCCCGTGGCCAACGGCATCAACCACTATGCCAACCGCCCGAAGGCGCATGAGTATCTGATGGAATTCAAGCGCGACGTGCTGGATTTCTATGACTGCTTCACGGTCGGCGAAAGCCCGATGACGACGGCGGACAGCGCACTGAAATACATCGCCGAGGGCGAGAACAAGGTCCTCGACGAGATGATCGCCTTCACCCACATGGAGGCAGACTGCTTCATGATCGACATGATCCAGATGCCCTTCAACCTCGTGAAGATGAAGCGCGCCTTCTCCGAATGGCAGGAAAAGCTGCAGGGAAAGGCCTGGAACGCCCTGTACATAGAAAATCACGACCACCCGCGCATCATCAGCCGCTACGGCAGCGAGGAGCACCGCGTTGAAAGCGGCAAGATGCTCGCCGCCATGTACATTCTCCAGCGCGGCACGCCCTTTGTCTACCAGGGCCAGGAGATCGGCATGGTCAACATCAATCTGCCGGAGCTCGGGATGTATAAGGACGTGATGGCGGAAAACAATATCGCCGTCGCCTCGCGCTTTATACCGCGCTCGACGGCAATGAAGCTGCTGGCCCGTTCCTCCCGAGACAATTCGCGTACGCCCTTCCAGTGGAGCGGTGAGAAAAACGCCGGCTTCACGACCGGCACGCCCTGGTTCACCGTCAACGAGAACTATCACGAGATCAACGCGGCCAGCCAGGAGGACGACCCCGACTCGCTTTTGAATTTCTACCGCGCACTTCTGAAGTTCAAAAAGGAAGATCCCGTCGCGATCTGGGGCGACTATACCGAGTATTTCCCCAAGGACAAGCATTTCTATGTCTATGCGCGCAGCTACGAGGGCAGGCGCCTTCTCGTCATCTGCTCGTTTACGCGCAAAGCCAAACGCTTCGAGGCGCCCGAGGGCTTCGACCTGGAAAAGGGAAAGCTGCTCTTTTCCAATTACGAGGGAAACTTCGTCATCATGAACGGCTTCACCTCCAAGCCGTATGAAATGAGAGTGTATGCTTTTGAATGAGAAACTGTCCTTTTCCGCCGTGTCGGAAAAGGCGTATGCCAAGCTGAACATCTCCCTTGACGTCACGGCAAAGCGCGGCGACGGCTATCACGAGATGCTCATGATCATGCAGACCGTCTCCCTCTGCGACGAGCTGACGATCACGCCCGCGGAGGGCGGCGTTGTCCATGCGACGACCGGCCTGCCCTATGTGCCGGGCGATATGCGCAATCTCGCCGTCCGCGCCGCACTGAAGTTCCTCGAGCTCATCGGCGACGAGGGGCGCGGCATGAAGATCACGATCCGAAAGAACATCCCGGTCGGCGCCGGGATGGCCGGCGGCTCGGCTGACGCGGCGGCGGTGCTGCGCGCGCTCAACCGCGCCTACGGTCATCCGCTGACGGCCGAGCAGCTGCTTGCCGCGGGGGAGACGATCGGATCGGACGTGGCCTTTTGTCTGCGCGGCGGCACGATGCTCGCCGCCGGCCGGGGCGAGATCTTGACGCCGCTGCCCGCGCTGCCGCCCTGCCGCTTCGTCATCTGCAAGCCGGAGTTTTCAATCTCCACGCCCGAACTGTTCCGCAAGCTCGATCAGGGCAGACTGAACTGCCACCCGGACACGGAGGGGCTGCTCGCCGCGCTGGAGGCGCAGGACCTGGACGGTCTCTGCCGTCGGCTGTACAACGTCTTTGAGGACGTGGACGACCGGCGCATGCGCACGATGCGTGCGGCCAAGGGGGCGCTGCTCGACCGCGGCGCGCTCGGCGCGGTGATGACCGGCACAGGCTCGGCCGTTTTCGGCGTCTTCCGCGACGAGGAGAGCGCGCAGGCGGCCTGCGCCGAGCTGAAGCGAGAATACCGCTTCTGCTGCGTGGCCGAGGCGACGGAGCAACTGCTGTAAAACAGGATTAGAAACAGAAAAAACCGTCTATACTCTGTATGAACATATATGAGTCAGGCGGTTTTTGCTATGAAAGATCAAAATCAATATCGGTTAAAAGCATGGGAGCTGGCGCTGCTGTGCGCGCTGAGTCTCACGCTCTCCGCCGCCGTCTGGGCGCAGGGGAGCGTACAGCGCATTGAGGACGGCCTCATCCGTCTGCACGTCCTCGCGGTCTCGGACGACGGGGAAGAGCAGCAAATCAAACTGCGCGTGCGCGACGCGGTGCTCTCCTTTCTATCGCCGGAATTGGAGACCGTGACCGATAAGGCCGAGGCGGAAAGGATCGTTTCAAAGTCGCTCCCGCAGATCAGGGCCGCGGCCGAAAGCGCCGCCGAGGGACGGGAGGTCGCCGTCACGCTCACGCGCGAGCGCTATCCGACCCGGCGCTATGGCTCTTTCGCGCTTCCGGCGGGGGAGTATGACTCGCTGCGCGTGATTTTGGGCGAAGGGCAGGGGCACAACTGGTGGTGCGTGGTCTTCCCGCCCGTCTGTCTCGGCGCGGAAAGCGAGGAAGCCCTTTCCGACGCCGTAGGAGAGGACACTTTCGAGATCCTCTGCGCGGACGGAGAGACCTCTCTCCGCTTCAAGCTTCTCGAACTCTGGGGAAAACTGACACGATAAAAAGGAAGGGAACAGCTCTGCTGCTCCCTTCCTTTTGTTACTAAAAACTAAAATCTAAAATCTAAAAACTACTCCGCCTTGCGGCAGGTAAAGAGGATCACCTGGCGCTCCTTCGCGATCTCCTTGAGGAGCTCCATCGCCTGCTGCATGCGTGTCTCGTCGAGATTGACCAGCGCGTCGTCGATGATGAGCGGGCAGGGCTCGCCCTCCGGCAGCGCCAGCTGGCAGACCGCAAGCCGGACGGCCAGATACAGCAGATCCAGCGTCCCCGCGCTGAGAAAACCGCTGTCGTGGGCGACGGTGTCGCTCTGCGTCCGCGTCATGGCGGAAAAGTCGCGGTTGATGAGCACCTGGGAATAGCGCCCGCCGGTCATGCGGGACATGTATGCCGCCGCCACGCGCCCCAGCTCGGGGGAGAAGCGGCTTTGCAGCTCCTCGTCGGCGCCGCGCAGCGTCTCGGCGGCGAGGGAGATGTCCTCATATTCCTGCTCGATCGCCGCACGCTCCGACTCCATCAGCCCGAGCTCGCTTCTGAGCACCATCGTGTCGCCCATCGCGGACAGACGCCCCTTTAACGTCGCGATCTGCGCGGAGAGCTGCTCGGCCTCGGCGCGCTTCAGGTTCAGCTCGCGCCCGACGCGCGCGGCGGGGGAGCTGCCCCCGACAAAATCAAGGTCGGCCAGCGCGTCCTCTTCCAGCTTCAGCTGGCGGCGGCGGGCAAGCTCATAGCGCTCGCGCGTCTGCCGCTCGGCTTCCTCGGCGGCGAGGAGTGCGGCGTAGCGCTGCCGATAGTCTTCAAAGGCGCGCGCAAGCTCCGAGCCGTGCGAAACGCCGTAGCTCTTCAAGATTGCCCTGCGCTCGCTCCGGGCTTTTGCCGCGTCCTGCTTTGCCTTCATGTAGCGCGCGAGGAACACGATCGCGGCGAGAAGAAAGACGCCCGCGGCGATGATATAGGCAAGACTGTCAAAAATCGTATAGAGCGTGACGCCCACCGCGGTCAGGACAAACAGCAGCATGACCCACAGCGCGGAGTTTTTCTTTTGATAGAGGCTCTTCAGTTCCGCCATCCGGCCGAGATCGGCGTTGACGCGCTGCTCAACCTCTCGCGGCTCTCCGTCAAAGGGGCTTTGGCGCAGCTCGCTGCGGCAAACAGAGAGCCGCTCCATCGCGGCGTCGTGCTCGGCGCTCGCCTCGCCGAGCGCCGCCCGCCCCTGGCCAAGCGTTTCAAGCGATTCGCGGCGCTGGCGCTTGCGCGTCTCGGTCACTTCGCTCTCAAGCCTTGCACAATCGGCGCGCGCGGCTTCCAGCTGCTGCTCGAGACGGCTGATGTTCTCGGCCGAGCCGCCCATGTCGTCGAGCAGACGGCGCGAATCGTCGATGCGGCTTTCGAGATCGGGCAGCAGACCGCGCCGGTTATAGCGGCGCTTGCGCTGCCAGGCGCGCAGACGCGCGTCGGCCTCGGAATACGAGGTCTGCTCCTCGCCGGTCGAGACGATCGCGTTGATGCGCCGCTCGAGATCCGGGCTGCCGGACACGGCGACGGCGCCCTGCTCGATAAAGGCGCTGCGGCGGAACACGTCGCGCGTCACGCCCGTGAGCTGCTCGCCCGCGTTCGCGCCTGTCATGCCCTCCACCTTCACGTTCGAGCCGGTATAGGTGGCGGAAAACTCGCGCATCGGGGCGCTCTTGGTCCTCGTCGTGCGCGTCAGGGTGATGTCGCAGCGGTCGGCCGTCACGTCCATCTGCCCCTCCATCGGCGCGCCCGACCAGGGAGCATAGCGCTGCTTGTCCGGCAGATAGCCGCCGCGCACGCGCTCGCCGGAGTCGACGCCGTAGAGCATCGCGCGGATAAAGGCGCACCAGGTGGATTTGCCGCTTTCGTTCGGCGCGTGGATCACGTTCAGCCCGTCGTGGAAGCTCAGCGTTTCGTTTTCAAGCTTGCCGAAGGAGGCCGTCAGCTTACGGATCATCATGGCGGACCACCTCCTCGCGGTTGTCGATTGCGGCCAGCCCCCAGCGGGCGGCCTGCTCGATGTGCAGACGCTCGGCGTCTGTTTTGGCGGCGTCATAGCGCTCCCGCAGCTTCTGCAGGAAAAGCGCGCGCAGCGAATCATTGCCGGCCTTTTCCCACACGCTCTGGCGCAGGTGCGTCTCATCGCGCAGCTGCAGCTCAAAGAAGAACTCGCTCAAATTCTCATACAGCCGCCGCAGATCCGGCGGCGCGTCGGTCTCGCCCCTCAGCGTGATGCGGTAGACGTCGCATACGGTGTCGTCGGGCAGCAGCGTGTGGATGGCTAGCAGCGGCTCGGCGCCGCTCACGTCGACGTCCATCGTCTCATACCGCCGCGAGGCGATCGAGATCTCCCGCAGCGTGCATCTGCCGCCGTCCAGCTCGATGAGATCGACGTATTTCTCGCCCGTCTCGTCAAAGCCGCGCCCCTCCGGGCAGCCGGGCCAGGCGTACCAGACCTCGCCTGCGCGGCGCAGTCCGCTCGCCTTGTGGATGTGGCCGAGCGCGACATAGTCCATCCCGCTTGCGGCGATCTCGTCCTCGCTGATCGGGTCATAGGCCGATTCGCGCACGCCGACCTCGCCGTGCAGGCACAGCAGATTGGTAACGCCCTCCTCGCGCGGCGCGTGAAAGCCGCGCAGCAGCGGAGCGGCTCGCCGGTCGAGAAAGGCTGCGCCATAGACCCGAACGCCGAGAGAGGGAAGCTCGACAGATGTGATTTTATCCTCGGTGAAGATATGGATGTTGCCGGGCAGCTTTAAGCGCGCATAGGGAGAGCGCTCGGAATAATAATCATGGTTTCCGGGGGAGATGAACACCGGCACGGGGATCTTCTGCAGACTGCGGATCAGCTCCTCGCCGGTCTCATAAAAGGTGTTGTCGCTGTCGAGCAGGTCGCCCGCGAAGAGCACGAGGTCGACCTTTTCGCTCACGGCGAGCGCCGCGATCCGCCCGAGCAGCTCGCGCTGTTCGCCGCGGCGGATGGCCGCCTTGCCCGCGCCGAGCCCCTCAAAAGGGGAGTCGAGATGCAGATCGGCCGCGTGCAGGATCCGAAGACTCATCCGAGCCTCACCCCCTCCGCACGCAGGCAGCGGCCCGTCTCCGGGTCGATCTCGAACAGACAGCCCTCCAGCTTCGCTGGGCCTTTCGCGGCCTCATAGCGGCGCGGCGGGTCGCCCATGAATTTGCCGATGCTCTGCTCCGGGTCGATCCCCAGCACCGACTGCGCCGCCCCCGTCATGCCGAGGTCGGTGATATAGCCCGTGCCCTTGGGCAGCACCTGGGCGTCGGAGGTCTGCACATGCGTATGCGTGCCCCATACGGCGCTGGCGCGGCCGTCAAGAAGGAATCCCATCGCGCGCTTTTCGCTCGTCCCCTCGGCGTGAAAGTCGACGAGGATGATCTTTTCGCGAATCTCGTCCATATAGCCGTCGGCGATGACAAAGGGGTTGTCCGTGTTGACGTCAAGCGTAAAGCGCCCCATCAGATTCAGCACGCACACGTCGCCGAACGCGGTTTCATACACCTCGATCCCCTTGCCGGGGCACTGCGGGGCGAAATTGGCCGGACGCAGGATGCGGCGGCGCTCCTCGAGATAAGGGCGCAGCTCGGTGCGCGTCCAGGTGTGGTTGCCCAGCGTGATCACGTCCGCCCCCGCGTGCAGGATCTGGTCGGCCTGCTTGGGCGTGATGCCGACGACGTTGGCGTTTTCGCCGTTGACAACGACAAAGTCAATGCCCTGCGCTTTGCGGTAATTGCGCAGATGATTGCCGAGATATGTAAGGCCGGGCTCGCCGCAGACGTCGCCGACGGCCAGAATTTTCACGCTCATGGGTCTTCCTCCCGTGAAGACTTTTTCATAAGGTAAGCAGAATAATCCGAACCACGGTTTTCCCGGGCCGGAATCCACCCATCCTTCGTTAAAATACTCGGCAATACGGAAGTATTCCCTGCGTTTCCTTCGCAAGTCAAGGACGACAAGCCCAAAAGCGCCGGAAGATCGCCGTTTTGGCGGGTTCGGATTATTCCGCTTACCTTATCCTTATCATACCACAATCCGGCCGTCGCTATCAATGGATTTTCTGTGTACAAACGCCGCGGGAGCGAAAAAGTCTTTCCATTTTTTACACGCCGGATGGAAGAGAAAACCGCGCATAATAAAAAAGGAAGACATGCCGTCGCCTGATACAGGCGCGGCGGGAAAGGGGAAGGACTTATGAAAAACAACGATCTCTATCTCGGCATCGGACTCGGTATGGCGGCGGGGGTGCTCTCGGGGCTGCTGATGCGCCCGAAGCGCAAAAACGTCAAGAGCGCCGTTGCCCGGATCGTCGGCGACGTGGCGGATTCCGTGTCGAAAAACATGGGCTGGTAAGGAAAGAAAAAATTTTCCGGCAAGTTTGAAAAAATACTTGCAATTCTATTTCAGCTGTGCTAATATGTTCAAGCTGTCGATAATAAACGATCGATATGCGCCGTTAGCTCAGCTGGATAGAGCGTCTGGCTACGGACCAGAAGGTCAGGGGTTCGAATCCCTTACGGCGTGCCAAAATCCCGATACCCCGCATGGGGTGTCGGGATTTTTGTATATCTGCGAACGGCATCGAACCCCTGACCTTAAAACGCGGAGCGTTTTTTGAGCGAAGCGGATAAAAGTTGCGAAGCAAGGCGCAAAGCGCCGAACTTCGCAGGGGTTCGAATCCCTTACGGCGTGCCACCTATTCATTACACTAAAGATGCCACTGGCCAAAAAGCCAGTGGCATCGCCCTTTTCCGGGCTTTTTGAGACCCGAAAAAACTCAAGTTTATCCAAGGATGCCAAAGCCCTTTTTCGAGGGGGTAAAGGGATTCGAACTGTCAGCCGCCCCTCATAACAATATATATTGAAAAGAAAGCGCCGTTCTGCGGTTCCGTTACTCACGGGACTACAGGACGGCGCTTCTATATATCTGACAAATTAGTGCTTTTAATTTTTCTCAGATTCCATACTAAACATTATTTGCATAAAAGCCTTTTTGTGTAAACCTGATATTATATCAATTGGTACCATCGATAATTGCCTAATTAAGCTGTCTGAATTAATTTGGGAAGACTTTATTATTTGCTCGCATATTGCATTAGGAGCAATAGACAAATCGCTCTCTCCCAAAGTCAAGATAGTTTCAATTAATGCGTATATAAACAAGATCGAATGCTGATCATCGGTTCCTTCTGATCTGAATGCGGATGGAAGATTATGAAATGTAATTATCTTTACAAGATTGTTCATCTCCTTCAGAATAGTGTCCTTGTCAAGACATTTTATCATTGAAATAATAGGAGTAATGTAGTATCTTCCCGCACTTTTATTCATTATAGACGTAGAAACATAATCAGCGATTACATATTTCAATTCATCTACGCCAACAGAGTCATATGCTACATCAAAAATGCTAGCATAATGTCTGCTTGAATTCGGCTCCATTTTGTGCTGAAAAACGCTAGAGCAATAGGACTTGCCTAATTCCTCAGAATCGGACAACAATTTAACAACTTTATTAGACAAAGAGATTCCTATTCCAGAGAATTTGTTTTGTGCAAGGTAGACTTTTATTGTTTCGGGGGATGTAAATATCATAGAATAGCCATCTGATGCGCCAAATTGTGAGAGTTTTGCGTTAAGACTTCCTTCCTCGACTGCGGCAGAAAAGTAACGATGTTTAAACATTAATAGTTTTCTCAAGCGTCTAAAAAAAGAAATTGTATCTCTAAGGCTTTCTATTTCGACATAAGCATTATCACTATAAACGTATATATGAGATTTTTCTATACTGTTGTATACTTCTGTGATAGCGTTATGAAAGTCATTAATTGCTTCCTCATATTCTTTTTCAGCTATAGAAGCGGATGAACGCGTACCTACCATATCAAAAAAAGCAATATATGCCATAATACACCCCCTCGACGACATCTCGACCAATCTATTCACATACCATAAAAGGGACTGTTTCAATAAGATAGTAGACGGGCTCAAATTCATCAAGTCTATTCCATGGTATGATTTGCCATTTTGCTTGATGAAGTTGATTCACAAAAAGACTTTCGAGAATGCGTTTATGACTAAGTGTTTTCGGCATTTTCCTAAGAATGACAAAGGAATACCCATTCGAATATTCTGAAGTACCATGAATGCTTTTGAAATTATGTTGGCTTAAGATGTTTTCTATTCCCGTTTTGGCTTCTTCAAGGCTTATTTGTCCTTGGTACTTATTACGGTCAAATAGTCTTTCAATTGGATTCCCAACACCCTCACTCTTTGAAAACATTCTTCCATGTTTCTTGAAAAACCATTTTTGAAAGTGACTCCACAACTTGCAATAGTCATTAAAAAAATCTCTAAGACTGTCGGAATCATTTATGGAGACATCATCTAAGGCAACAGTAAAAATTGATAAAAATGAAACATAAGGCGTATCTTCACGGATAAGTGCAGATACCTTTTTAATGAGGTTTTTTGCGGGCTCCGAAAAAAACTCAATGTCATTGTTCGCACAAATTTCTCGAAGGAACAGAACTTTCTCGCTGGAAATCTTTTGTTTGTCGTCATGATGTGGGGCGGCATCACTTACCATCATATAATGACACATACATGCATCAATTAATAGTGCCTCGATATACAAAGCCGCAATATCTACAGAATTGCAAACTTGATAAAAGATGGGATAATTATTATGTGGCTCAGTCGGAACAAAATTAGGCTTAGATGAATCAAACTGTAGGATCATATTATGCGTTGCTTCGTTAAGTTTAAGTTTTTCAATGCTATCTCTACTTCCAGGATAAAGCAAAACGCGTAGTCGACATTTTTCAGACATTTCAATGGAATTAAAAATACTGTTAACATTATTGCTCGATATATGATAGACAGATGATTCTTTCTTTAAAGTAGCAATCTCACGTCGTATTTTTACGCCTAATTCTTTTCGGTTCTCCTCACAATAGTTACAAATTGCTTTTATATTAGGCAGTTGGTCTGCTCCACATAAAACGTTATTAATTCGATAAAATACCGAGTCAACTTTTTGCTGTTCAGGAGCTTCGCTTTCTGGAAAGGCTGATACCTGCATAAGCAGATGCCATTCAGTTGTATTCATTTGTTATCCTCCATTTTATAAAACAAATAGGGCTTAGGCTGATATCGGATGTTATAATCACATTATAATTATATATTTTCATATACATATTTTCAACATGAAAATATGTAAAACGAGCGTTTCCAACAGCTTCCGACGGCCATACAACAGGATGACAGGCAGCACAGGTCTGATTTGGTACTACAAATATCATTTTACTCCCTGCGTTCGCATATGCCATTCCGTTAAAACCACTCCTAGGCTAATGCTTCCATTAATCCGAAAATGGAAAAGAGCCACTTCTATTGAGCCTTTACCCTTCAAAAATTACCTAAATAGAAGAGAAGCGCCATTCTACGGTTCCGTTTGTCACAGAACTACAGGACGGCGCTTTATTATTTTCCAAAGAAAAGGAGATGTGCATGGGAAAAGAAGCAAACAGCAGAGATCGCCCTGCGTGAGGGAACTATCGCCAGCTCATGCGCCACGAGGAAGCGGGCAGCGCACAGGAGCCTCCGGAGAAACCGTTGTGTACCGAGAAGCCGGAGTGCGTTGGCTGCCCCCTAAAGCAGAAAAAAAGAGTTGATTATTGTGAAAACAATATGTATGGTAAGAGGTAATACATGATTAGGAAAAGTGCGGAAAAAGCAGTCGTTCCATTGGACGCAAATGAGGATGTGGAAACAGATGTACTAACAGGAAATTACTTCTCCGTATGATAATGCGTCGAACACAAGGGCTTGCTGATGGAAGAGCATATGAATTATACACAGGAGGAAGGAAGACCAAAATGAAAAAAGCCGACATACTTCCCGCTTAAAAAGTGGGAAGTATCTGTTGGATAGTTGAGCTTATCACAGCAGCTGATTCAAAGATAGAGAATTACATATCTTTTGACCAGCTGCCAAGTATTTTGCCCGTGCCGCAAATTGCTTCTCCGCAGATTTGCCAACTCATTAATCCCATTGAAGCACGACAGCACATTGATGTTGTGTTGTATTTTTCCTGGTTAAAGCGCTCTTGGAACAAGTGTAGCGCTTTTCTTATGATGTTGGTGTGAAGAATTCATTACTGCGGTAATTCGGAAAGTAGTGGTATCGCCCTCCGGACTTTTTGAGGCCCAAAAAACTTAGGTTTTTCTAAAGATACCAAAGCCCTTTTCCGAGGGAGTAATGGGATTCGAACTGTTTCCAGCCCCTCAAACAATCCAATATTGAAAAGAAAGCACCGTTCTTCGGTTCCGTTACTCACGGGACTACAGGACGGCGCTTTTTTGTTTTCAGCAGAAAAGGAGATGTATATGAAAAAAGAAACAAACAGCAGAGATCGCCCTGCAAGAGAAAACTATCGCCAGCTTATGCGCCACGAGGATTCGGGAAGTTCACGAGAACCTCCGGAGAAACCGGCCTGCACCGAGTACCCGGAATGCGAAGGTTGCCCCTATCCCGGCCACGGCTTTGTCTGCTGGCGGGAGCGGTGTATGAGAAAAGAAACGGAGAGAATCCAGAGGAGGAATGCAAAACGCGCGTAAAGATTTATCAGATCGATCTGGACAGAGATCAGGGCCACGCTGCCTTTCGGTCTCTGGAGGATCTGAAAAAGCTCACCGGCAAGAGCGTCGTCGATCCCTCGCTGTACGAGGAGGTGTTCAACGCAGAGCTTGATCCCAAGAGCCTGGAGGAGCTGTTCGTCCAGTTTAATTCCGAGTGGCATCCCCTGCACCGCGGGCGATCCATGTCCGTTTCCGATGTGGTGGTGATCGAGTCGGAGGGCATCTCATATCTCGTCGGAGAAATCAAGGGCAGCTCACCGCAGGGCGGCAGCTTTATCCATCGGTTTACCGATCTTGTGGAATACAATCTCGAGATTGAAAGCCTGCGGGAACAGAATATTAACTTTGAGGCGCACGACATGGTGGGGCTGAGGATCCCTGCTGTGGAATCGGGCGCCTTTTTCTGTGACAGTGTAGGCTTCGAGAAGATTGCATTCGACGAGAGTCAGACCCACAAGCCGGACAACCTGATGCGTGTGGTCTATGTGGAGCCGAACCGCCCGGCTTACGAGGCGGCGATCCTGCACGACCTGGAGCACATGCAAAAGGCGGTGGACGGGTATATTGAACCCGTTTATCTTGAGGACGGGCTGGTGGTCGTCGGTAACGAGGAAGCAAAGCTCCGCGGCATGGCCGGCAACCGACACATCGGGAACATTATCATGGCCGGTCCCTTTTTCGTCTGCGGAGAGTCATATGAGGACTTTTGCTCCCTGACAGATGAGGAGGCAGCAAGCGCGATGAATCGCTTCGCCGGGCCGGAGGAAATCAGTCAGGCGGAGGTTGAGGAGGATATGGGCTTCACTATCTATTATGCGGAGCCTATGGGAGGACTGTCATGAAGGTAATCGTGAGCAATCACAGCCAACCGATCTACGGGCAGGTCACCGTGCCGCTTCCGATTCCCGATGAAGAGTACGATCATGTTATCGAACTGCTGGAAGCCCTTGAGATCGGAGACTTTCGAGCCTGGGACTGCCATGTGGACGAGATCAGCGACTGCCCGCCTGTGCTCAAGAGGCTGGAGGGCACGCAGATCAACATTGATGAGTTGGACTATCTGGCAAAGCGCCTGGACAGTTTCACCCCTAAAGAGCTGGCCGCTTTTCAGGGCATGGTGGAAAAGATGGACTATACCGAGGTCTTTGACATGATTAACCTGAGCTTCTACTGCGGCGAGATCACGGTCATCACAGATTTCTCGGATCTGACCGCCATCGGCAGAAACCATGTGCTGGCGCAGCAGGGCGCGGTTTCCGTTGAGGAGCTTGAGAAGATGGACCTCGCCGGGATCGGCAAAGACCTGATCGCCAGCGGCAAGGGAACCGTTACGCCTTACGGGATTGTCTTTGACAACGATGTGGATATCCTCACGCTGTACAACTGCGAGGCGTTCCCAGATTACCATTACAAGGCGTCCATAATCGACGTAGCCGTGGTTTCGCCCTATACCTATACGGCAACTACAGCGCTGTATCTGCCCGCGTCTCAAAAGCAGATTGAGCGCACCTTCCAGCGCTTCCTTCAGTTTGAACGAGACGATTTTCAACTGTGCATTGAAAACGTGGAGCCTCCCGTCCCTGAAGCATGGCGGGAAAAGCTGTTCGAGCAGAGTGAAATCTACAACTACAACGACGCGGCAGCGGCGATGGCGCGGCTGGAGGAATCTCAGTACGGAAAATTTACCGCCGCTGTCCGTTATACCGGTGCGGAGTCCCCTGCGCAGATTCAGAAGGTCGCAGAGAATCTGGACATGTTTGAATTTATCCCCGGTGCGCAGGACGCAGAGGATGTCGGCCGCCACCTGATTCTGGAGTCAGGCCATTTCGAGGTGGATCCGAATCTGGAGGATTACATTGACTTCGAGGCATACGGTCGTGACCATTTGCGCTATGGCGAGGGAGAATTCGGTCCATACGGCTATGTTGGCTATACCGGTGATGAACGCCTGTTCTTCTCTGCAGAGGAGCAACAGGCTGTGGGGCCGCAGATGGGAGGCATGACATGAGATACGCAGTCGACGCGCCGGAGGTCAATGAAACCCTGACGATGATTCAGCGCCTGTGCGCCAATCTGTCTCTGCCGAACATGAAGAATTACCTCGGGCGCGTGGATGTGCTGGAGGAGGCCTCGCACGAAACCCTGCGTCAGATCTTCGAGGACGTCTCCACCATGACGGAGCGTGAGATGGACACCCTCGCCGCCGCGCTGGACGCGGAATCCATCAACGGGCTGGACGACATTCTCCTGTTTGAGCAACATATCGACGCATATTCTTTCGTGCCCGACGTCGTTTCCGACGTGGAACTGGGCAGGTATGCCGCTGACGCGGGTTATCTGTCGATCTCGGCAGACGCCGCGCCCTACGTAGACTATGCCAGACTTGGGGCGAGCTTTTACGATGCACACGGCGGTGCCTACGGGCCAAAGGGATATGTGATGAGAACTGAAAGTCTCTATCCCGTATTCAAAGCGGCAGTATACAGCAGAGAGTGCGACAGCTCTGCCTATGTGATCCTGCCCATGTCCGACGCCTTCGCGGAAAAGCTCCGGGGGCAGCTTCGCGTATCCCGCACCTGCGACATCGGCCTGATCGCGGTCGGAATCCTAAATGGCCGCTTCAGCGAGCTTCTCGGAATGCTGGACGAAGACTGCACCAATCTCCGCGACATGAACGAGCTGACGAACCGCCTTTTGGATATGCAGAAGACAGACGGAGAATACCTCAAGTTTCTCTCCGCGCTGGAAGCCGAGCAGGTTCACACCTTCTCCGGCGCGCTGGACATTGCCAAAGAGCTTGACAGCTATACCCGCTTCACAGGTGATTTGGAGGAATACGGGCGTGATGCGCTGCGCCGCATGGGTACGCCGCAGTGCGCCATTGACAGCATCGAGGGCTACATGGATCTGGAGGACTTCGGTCGCGTGATGATGGTCGAGGATGACGTCCGCCAGACACAGTATGGCCTGATCCGCAAGGATTGGGGCGACAGCTTCCCCAGACCGAAACAAATCATGGAAATGGGAGGAATGACATGAATACCCCTAACAGAGAATGGGTTAAATTCATGCGGGATCAGTACCCGGTGGGCTCCCGCATCCGGCTGACCGAGATGAACGATCCCTACAGCAAGCTCAAACCGGGGACGGAGGGTACCCTGATGCACATTGATGACATCGGCACCTTCCATGTGAAATGGGACAACGGCAGTACGCTCGGTCTGGTGATCGGAGAGGATCGTTTTACAGTCCTCCCGCCGCAGACCCATGAGCTGAAACTGTACATGCCCCTGACCGCCGACCTCTATGAGCGCGACGAGTGGGGAGATCTGGAGAACGAGGCAACCGAGATGGAGGGGCGCGGACTCCTGCGTTATGAAGCTCAGATTACGTCGGCGCTGCTCAAAAACCAGATGCCGGAGGAAAAGGAGCGCGGGATCATGCACTGGTACCACGACAAGGACAGCGTGGAGCGAAAGGTGCGCTCTGTGGTGTTCGCCGTGGAAGAGCGCGACCGGCAGCTCTGGGGTGTGGCCGAGTGCCAGATCACGCAGGATCTGACGCCGGAGGAGATGGGCAAACTGAAGGAGTATATCTCCGGTCAGGCCTCAGATGGTTGGGGCGAGGGCTTTGAGCAGCGGGAAATCCAACTGGATCGCGGCGCGGAGCTGTACGTCCACCTCTGGAGCTTTGATCCGGGCTGGAGCATCCAGACGGAGCAGGAGCGCTTCGGTCCGAAACTCGCGGCCGGCCTGCCGGAGCTGTGCTTCTCCGTTCTGCCGGACACCGGCGATCTCATCTGCATCAAGCGCGGTGAGAGCGGCTACTACCCCTCGGACTGGAACACGAAAAGCAGAGAGCAGAACGAGGAGCTGGCCAACTACAACAACGAACGTCTCGGCGTTTCCGCAGCTCAGCGGCGAGCCATGGAGGTCGGTAGCATGTACGGCTGGGACGCTCCAGGCGCGGACCCCGCGAGCTATGAGCAGAAGCAGCAGATGGGAGGGATGAGTTTTGGGTAAGATCATGAGAGTCTATCTCTGCGGGCAGGACTGGACGGAGAGCCATGAGGAAATGTACATGGATCTGCCAGCCACGCCCTGGGAGCTGGTGGATGCTCTGGAAAAGCTGAATCTTGTCTCGGAGGGCGATCTGTATCTGCAGGCGGAGGAATACTACGACTTCGACTACATACAGGGCTTCATCCCCGAAAGCACCTCCCTCTCCCGCCTCAATGAGCTCTGCGCCGTGCTGGACGGCATGGACGAGCAGGATCGCATCGGCTTCCGCGGCCTGCTGCAGAGCAGCGCTTTCTTTGACCGCTTCAACCTGGGCTTTGACCGGCTCATGGATCTGGCGACGGCGAAGGACTGCTATCATATCGCGGCAGACGTCGGCAGCGACGAACAGCTCGGGCACTTCCTCTGTCAGAACGGGTTCGTAGAGGGAGCCGATGAACTGCCGGAGAAAGTGTACGAGCTGCTGAATTTTCAGAAGATCGGGAAGGACTTCCGGATGGCCGAGCACGGATCCTATGCGGACGGCTGCTACGTCGCGCCGGACGGAGACATTCCTCACCGAGAAATTCCTTATGGCATTTCGCCACCCGAGTACCTCGTCATGCTGGACGTCGTGAACAAAGGGGACGCGAGCAAGCGTTGGCCTCTCGGCCTGCCCTCCGTTCCTGCGGAAATGGACAGTGTTCTGAAACGGGCCAGCGCGGAGAACTGGAGCGAGGTCGATTGCCTCTGCGTGGATTGTCAGGTACCGCAGCTCACGGAGGCAATCACGAAGATCAACAACGTCGCCATTGCCAACCGCTTCGCGGAAATGCTCGACCGTCTGCCTGTCAAGGAAGTGTCCAAGCTCAAGGCCGTCCTCAAGGTCACAAGCTGTGAGGATTTGACCACCGCCTCCCTGATCGCCCAGGATCTGGACAGCTACAGGCTGACAGAGAATATTCGGAACCCGGAGGACATGGGACGCTATCGGCTGACCTATCTGCTTCCCGACGAGGATCGTGATTCGATCCTCAAGCACATCAATCTCTATGCCTACGGGAAAGAGATCATGGAACAAACGCCGGAGGCTGCTATGAGTCCCTACGGGCTCGTTGAGAGAACGGACGGACAGCCGATCCTTTCCCAAACCCAACAGCAAGCCTGCCCCCAAATGACCATGCAGTAAACTGAATATGAAAATGACAAGAGCCGTTTTCCCGTAACAAGGAACACGGCTCTTTTTTCGTGCCCTTTTTCGGGAACACGGTTCGGAAAGGAACGCTATGAACAAGGAAAAAGTCTATGGCTACCTCTGCGCCCACTGCGTCGGCAGAAAGCGCGTGACTTCCTCGCAGACGCTGGAGAAGGTGCTGGATATGAGCGGCAACATGCTCCGCAAGCAGATCAACGCCCTGCGGCGGGGAGGCATCCCCATCGCCAGCAACAGCGAGGGATACTTCTACGCCGAGAACGCGGCGGACATCTATGCCACGATCAGGAGCCTGCAAAAAATGCGCCGGGGTCTGGATGCGGCAATCGAGGGGTTGGAGAAGGCCATGGAGAAGTTTGGCGGTGCGTCCTGAACAGCCTCATTCCCTGGGTGGGCGGCAAAGGAAAGCTCCTGTGGATCATCGATGAGCTGGCTCCCTGTGAGTACAGATGCTTTGTAGACGTGTTCGGCGGCAGCGGTACAGTCACGCTGAACCGACCGCTGAGAAAGGGCTGCATGGAGGTATATAACGATTTCAACAGCAACCTCACGAACCTCATGTACTGCGTCAAACACCGGACGATGGCGTTGATCAAGGAACTGAAATTCTTGCCGCTTCATTCCCGCGACGATTTTGAAGTCCTCCTCAAATTCTTCCGGCAAGAGGAGTTTGGCGATGAATACCTTGAGGAAGAACTGCAGCTCACGGAGAAGTATCTCCGTCCCCCGCAGGCAAAAGTCATTCGGGAGCTGTTGCTGGAACGGGCAGAGCTGGGCGATGTCCGCCGTGCCGCCAACTACTTCAAGCTCATTCGCTGGAGCTTCAGCGGCACGGGAACCTCCTTCGGCGGCAAGCCCTGCGATCTCCGACGCTTCTTCCACCTGATCTGGGAGTGCTCCCGCAGACTGGCCGATGTGGTAGTGGAAAACCGGGACTTTGGGAAGGTCATCCGACAGTATGACCGAAAAACCACATTCTTCTATTGCGATCCGCCCTACTACGAGGCAGAAAAGTATTACGCTGTCGCCTTTCCGGAGCACGACCACAAGCGGCTCCACCGGATTTTGCGTAAGGTCAAGGGTTTCGCCATGGTCTCGTACAACAATACGGAGTTCATTCGGGAACTGTACAAGGACTTCTATATTTTCAAAACCGAGCGCTCGGACTCGCTGTCCCAGAAGGAAGGAAAGAAGTACGAGGAGCTCATTATCACCAATTACGATCCCTATGATCACAGCGCCCAGATCGGCCTGAAGCTGTTTGAGGACGCCGGGTACAGCTGTACGCTTATTCACAAACCCACGAAAGAACTACAAGAAAAATGGAGGAGAAAACACCAATGAAAACCGAATTCAAACCCAAGATTGCCGTCAAAGGCTTCCACCTTCCCGATGAGATCGTGGAGGACACCACGCTGAAGGAGGCCGACACCATAGATTTCTACAGCAACCGCAGCTCTATCCTGATGCTGGATCGGCAGATGACGGCGCGGCAGATCATCTCGACGGTGGATATGCTTAACTCTGTGGCAACCACCCTGATCCTGCGGCTGAAAAGCATTGCGAAGGAATACGAGGAGAAGTGCCGCCGCGTGAATATTCCCGAGGAGCTGCTGCAGGCGGCGGGCATTCCGAAGAACGCCCCGTTGACCATCGAAGCGGACGATGGTGAGATTTATATCACTGTTGCTGCGGAGGATGAGGACCTGACCGAGACGCTTCCGGCTTTCCTGGTCGAGCTTGTTTCTGACTGCAAGCTGGACTTTGCCGCCCTGCGTTGCCTGCTTGAAAGCGAGGAGCCGGCAGATGAATAACACGCCGCTCTACCGCGGGACAGCGGAGCAGGCACGGAAGGAGGACAAGCTTCAACTCTGGCGGGACAGCTTTCAGGCCAACATCCTCTGCCGGATCGCCATCGAGAACGAGATCCGCCAGCACTTTGACGGGATGCACCTGGACAAGGGATGTGCAGGGCGCGTGCTGGATCAGTTCGGTGAGGCGCGCGTAAAGTATGTCCTCTCCGCTACCTTGCAGGAGCTGGACTACGACGGGCGCTTCAGCCGGAGCAACAAGGAATGGGGCCGGCAGACCGAGATCACACCCAGCACCCGCAACTACGAGTTCGCCGTCCAGTCCCATCCTGCTGTACTGGACGGCTTTATCTCAGACTTCCGCTCGGAATGCCAGCAGCGCCAGATGGATCACGGTTATCCGCAGATGAGCATTTCGATGTAAGCGCGGTAAGAGAAGGAGGCGATGCGCCATGTGCTGATCAGCTTTTTCCCAACAACCAATAATCGTGAAATGGAGGTAACTATGCGTAAGAAAACCAAACGAATCCTTGCGGTCGTCTTTGCGCTGGCGCTGTGCCTGTCTCTTCAGGTCACTGCCTTTGCCGAGGGCGACGTGGCCAGCGCGGTACAGAGCACCTGGACCGCCGCTTCCGGCCAGATCAAGACGGTCACCAACAACGTGATCTTCCCGGCCCTGGACATGATCCTCGCCATTTTCTTCTTCGTGAAGCTCGGCGCGGCATACTTCGACTACAGGCAGGGGAATCGCTTTGACTGGGCGCCGCCTGCGATTCTCTTTGTCTGTCTGGTCTTTACCCTGACCGCTCCCACCTATATCTGGACCATCATCGGAGCGTGAAATAGAAAAAGGCAGCGGCCAAAACCGCTGCCTTATGGAGAGATGGTGAGGAATCGAACCTCATGGGATTTATCCTACACGTGACCGTCGCTTTGGCCTTGTCGCCATAGATCGCAACCCTGAGCCGTTTCCATCTCACAAATCCCAAGACTCACCAGATAAGTTTTTTTCATTGTACTACCTCCCTTAAAATATCCTCCATCGACTAGTGTCGTGATTAAGCCTGCAATTGCAAGCGAGAGCGATAGAACGTTGAGCGGATACCAGAGGGAAACAAGAGCGACGGCCAACGATGTAAGCACAGCAATAGTATAGTCGCTTTTCCGTGCAATGTAAAGAGTTGCGATCAAAAGTGGGTGGACTGCGGATTATGCCCATAAACAGCCGCTGTCTCCCGAAGAGAGGTGATCACTTGTTTATATGGGACTTTGTTGCCAAGACCGTGCTGGACGAGATCATGGACTGGATCTACGGACAGATCGTCGGATTCCTTGGCAACTTTTTTTCTGAGATGGGCAACATGGGCGCCGAGCTCTTCCAGATGAGTTGGGTGCAGAGCATCGTGCTGTTCTTCTCCCGTCTGGCCTGGGCGCTCTATGGAATCGGGCTGGTCGTGGCCTGCTTTGAGTGCGGCATTATGGCCTCCAGCGGCAAAGCCAATGTCAAGGAGACTTTTCTCAACGCCATCAAGGGTTTTATGGCCGTAAGCCTCTTCACCGTCGTGCCGGTGCGCCTGTATGAGCTGTCCATCTCCCTTCAGGGAGAGCTGACCCGAGGGCTCACCGGCTACGGCCAGCCCATCGGGGACGTCGCCAACGAGATCCTGTCGCATTTCTCTGCTGTGGAGACGGTAGAGGAACTGGTCAACACCGGCTATCCCGGCTTTGGGATGGTTTCCAGCGCCTTCATGGTGATCTTCTGCATCATCCTGATGGCCTACGCCGTGATCAAGGTGTTCTTCGCCAATCTCAAGCGCGGCGGCATTCTGCTGATCCAGATCGCCGTGGGGAGCCTGTACATGTTCAGCGTCCCCCGCGGCTATCTGGACGGCTTCACGAGCTGGTGCAAGCAGGTCGTCGGTCTGTGTCTGACGGCCTTCCTGCAGGCGACGATCCTCGTCGCGGGCTTGATGCTCTTCCGGGAACACGCCCTGCTGGGGCTTGGCCTGATGCTTTCCGCGGGAGAGATCCCGCGCATCGCCGGAGCCTTCGGCATGGACACCAGTACCCGCGCCAATCTGATGAGCGCCGTGTACACCGCGCAGGCCGCGGTCAACACCACAAAGACCGTGGTGCAGGCGGTGGCCAAATGACGCAGCTCACGATGGGAAGCCTTTTTGATGGCATCGGAGGCTTCCCACTGGCAGCGGAGCGCTGTGGGATCACACCTGTCTGGGCCAGCGAGATCGAAGCCTTTCCCATCGAGGTAACCAGAACCCATTTCCCCAATATGCTCCATGTGGGAGAAATCACGAAGCTGGACGGCGCCAGGCTCCCGCCCGTGGACATTATCTGCGGCGGCAGCCCATGTCAGGATCTCTCGGTCGCCGGGGCGCGGGCCGGTCTTGCCGGAGAGCGCTCCGGCCTTTTTATGGAGCAAATCCGGATCGTAAAGGAGATGAGAAATGCAGAGAAGTGTCGTGGACGGACAGGTGTCGCTGTTCGGCCCAGATTCTGCGTCTGGGAGAATGTCCCCGGTGCCTTTTCCAGCGCAGAGGGCAGAGACTTCCACGCGGTGCTCGAGGAATTCGTCCACGTTGAAGAACCACAGCTTCATGTTGTTAGACCTGAGTCCGGGCGCTGGGAATATGCTGGGGCCGTGTTGGGAGTACGATCCTGTGTGGCTTGGACCACCTGGGACGCTCAATACTTCGGAGTGCCCCAAAGACGTCGTCGAATCTTCCTTGTCGCAGATTTTGCAGGCTTCAGCCCCATTCAAATACTATTTGACCCGACTGGCCTGCCTGGGTATCCTGCGGCGGGCGGAGGAACGGAATAAACCGCTGCCGCCCATGCTGGAATGGGCACTGCGGGTGCAGGCGGGCCTGCCGCCCATTCAGTCGATCCCCGTCCTCTCTTCCGTGGCGGGTTTCCTCGCGGAGTCCTCTGCGACAGCCGGAAGCGTGGGCTACGAGGAGGAGTTGGCGCCGACGATGAAGGCCGGAGGCAAAAGCGGCGCCGTTCTCTGCCTCAACGATCAGGGCGGCGCGCGAATGGACTGCGGCGAGGAGCAAAGCGGTACCCTGCGGGCACAAACCCACGGCCACGAGCCGCTGGTATTTGAAAACCACGGGATCGACGCGCGCTACACCGGGCCGCATGAGGTCTCGCCCACCATGTCCGCCCGTTACGGCACAGGAGGCAACAACGTGCCTCTTGTGGGCGAGGTCGAGGTGTATTGCATCACCGGCAACGCCATCGGCAGAGAGCCGCAAAACGGCGGAAACGGCCTCGGCATCGACGAGGACGTCTCCCACACGCTGACCGCCACCGACCGCCACGCCGTGTTCAGCCGCCAGCGGACAGACGTATTCAGGCCGGACGAGATCGCCAGCACTGAGAGCGCGCGGCAGCATAAGGACGCCACGGATCTGGTGTACGACGAGGCGGAGGTAGAAGTCCTCGACCTGCCGCTGCTGATCCGGCGTCTGATGCCGATTGAGTGCGAACGGCTGCAGGGCTTCCCGGACGGCTGGACGGACATCCCCGGAGCCTCGGACGCTGCCCGCTACAAGGCGCTGGGCAACAGCGTGGCCATTCCCTGCGTGCAGCTCCTTATGCTGGAAATCTCGCTGGTGCTGCGAAACGGTGGAGCGCATTACGCCACCGTGATCGAACTAAGTAATATGTTATTGGAGGTTTCATGACAAGAACAAAATCCCTGTGGTGCAGGCGGCTGTGCATGCTGTTCTGCGCCATCCTTATTTTCAGCACCTTTATGGTGCCGACCGCCTTCGCCGACGACGTTCATATCGCTACCGCGTATCAGGAAATCATGTATTTTGAGAAATATAACGATGGCTCATGGAGCGATCTCGGCACGCCGCCGCATACGGTCGTGGAGACCGGACAGCCCGCCTACTGTCTGCAAATGAGCATGGACAGCCCCTACGGCGACGGCTATGATGCGACGGACGGCTCACAGTATTATAACCCGACGATTCTCAACGGCCTGAAAGCGATTCTGGCACATGGCTATCCCGCGTCCACGGGCGGCTTCAACGACAACCAGGCGCAGTACGCCACGGCCAATGCCATTCGCTTCTTCCTCGCGGAAAACGGCATTCAGGAGATGCCCGCTTACTTGCAAGATACCGGCAACGCCCGCCCGAAGCCTGGATACGAGGCGCTGTTCAACTGGTGTCTGGAACTGCTGGAGTACGGACGCCACCCGGATACGGTCCACTCCATCAGCTTCTCCAGCTCGGATCTGACGCTGGAATCGCAGGACTACAGCTTTGTGGGCGACGTGCGTGTGACGACCACCGGCCTCACCGGAGACTACACGCTGGACTCCTCCGCATTTCCGTCCGGAACCAGCATTACAGGCTACACCGGCAGAAGCGGGGACACCCTGCACATCTCCATCCCGGAGGAGTACGAGCAGTCTTCCTATACTCTGTGGGCATCCGGAGTTTACGACAGCACCGAGGCGGTGCTGTTTTTCTATGCCCCTACCACCTACGGGCAGCAGCGCGTCGTGACCTGTACCATCGACATGATGTGCACCTATGTGGATGAGAGCATGACCGTCCGCACGCCGAAGGCACCGGTTCGCACGGGCAACATTGAGCTGAGCAAGGTGGACGAAAACGGCAATCCCGTGCAGGGCGTCACCTTTGGCCTGTATGACAGCGCCAAAAACGAGATCACCAGCGGCGTGTCGGACGGGAAAGGAAAGATCCTGTTTACAGACATTCCACTTGGCGACTACTTCTACGCCGAGAAGACCACGCTGTCCCATCTGGTGCTTGATCCGACCTTCTATCCTGTTTCCATCACAGAGGGAGGGCAGACCGTGACCAAGCAGGCCGTTAATCAGTTCGCCCGCGGCAATGTCAAACTCCTCAAGGTCGATGAGGAGACCGGTAAGCCACTCACCGGCGTTCATTTTGTGCTGAAGGACAGCGGCGGCAAAGTCGTAGCCGAGGGAGACACCGGCGAGGATGGTACCGTCACCTTCACCGGACTGCTTCTCGGTAGCTACACAGCGCAGGAGACGAAAACGCTGGTCAACTATGTGTTGGATACCACGCCCATCCCAGTGGAAGTCACGGAGCATGGCAAGACCTATGAGATCACCTGCAGGAATACATTGATCCGTGGCAATCTGGAGGTCATCAAGAAGGACAAATACGAGGACATCTACCTCTCCGGTGCGGGCTTCCGGCTTTATGACAGCGAGGGTAATCAGATCGGAGAGGGCTACACGGACGCAAACGGCAAGCTGACCTTCAAAGACCTCCTGTACGGAGATTACACCTATCAGGAATTTAAGGCCCCGAAGGGTTTCCAGCTTGATGACACGGTCTATCCCTTCTCCATCACCGAGCACGGCGTCACTGTCAGCCATACCCGCGTCAACGAGCGCCGCCCCGGCACCCTGACCGTAAAGAAGCAGGACGCGGACGGAACGCTCCTGCCCGGCACGACCTTCCTGCTGGAGTATTCCACAGACAAGGGCAGTACCTGGACGCCGGTCTTCTCCCGTGATCCCGATGAAACGGATCTCACCCGCGGCGGCTGCACCAGCCCCGGCCTTGTGGGCGGGCAGCTCACCACGGGAGAGAGCGGCACGGTCAGCTTTACCGGCCTGCGTGCCGACGGCATCATCCTCTACCGTCTGACCGAGACACAGGCTCCCGAAGGCCGCTCACTGATGGGTGGCTCTCTGTATGTCGGCACCCTGCCGGTGGAGAGCGAGAACATCTACGCTTCGGACAGCGAAGTGTTCGACAGCCGCGCCTTCCATTACACCCTGAATGTGACTGCCACCGATGATCCCATCTTTCGCCTGCCGGAAGCGGGCGGTGATCTCGGCTTCACGTTCCTGCCCCTCGCCATGTCGCTGATGGCGTCCCCGGCAATCATCATGAAAAAATCCAAGAAAAAGGAGATCAATGAATGAAGAAGCTGTATAAAGCCATTTCCCTGATCATGGCGCTGGCCATGATGCTCTGCATGCCCATTGCGGCGCATGCGGCTCCCGTGGCGGAGGCCACCATCGACTACTCCCGCACCGGCTCCATGGATATTTACAAGTACGACCTCACCAACAGCGAGAAGGACGGCATCTGGGATTCCTCCTATGTCTCCACAGGTGTGAAGGATGAAAACGGCGTGGAGGCGATTCTGGGTGATCCCACCCGTGTCTCCCCGCTGAACGAAAACGGCAACGCCTACGGCTATGCCATCAAGGGGGTCGAGTTCACCTATGTCAAGGTGGCGGACATCCGCACCTATACCGAGTCCGAGGACGGCGTGGAGCATGTGGAGGTGCTGTACGGCATCGCGCCCAACGCCACGAACAATGCTTTTCTCTCTGCCATCGGCGTCAGCACCGATGACCGCTATGCCCCCGCGGACAACGAGGTAGACGGCATCAAGGTGTTCTATTACCGCTCCGACACTCTGATCGACGGCCTGCGCGCCGCGCTGGACGCCAACGCCACTACCGTCAAGAACGCGCTGGAGAAATACGCCCACGACAACCACGGCGTCGCCATGACCGAGACGGACGCCTACGGGCACACCTCCGCCAGCGATCTGCCCCTGGGTCTTTACCTTCTGATCGAGACCCGCGTCCCCGAGATGGTAACGGATACCACCGCACCCTTCTTTGTGAGCCTGCCCATGACCAGTGTAAACGGCACCAACGCCAATGACGGCGGAACGAGGTGGATCTACGATGTGACCATGTATCCGAAGAATCTGACCGGTATCCCCAGCCTGGAAAAGACTTTGCGCGAGAATAAGAACGACACCGGCAAGCACGGCGGCAGCGCCACGGATATCATGGATGGCTATGCTCACACTGGCACCGCCTCGGCGGGAGATACCATCGACTACCAGATCATCTCCACGCTCCCCAGCATCACCTCCGCTGCCAGCTACCTGACGGATTACAGCTTTGTGGATACGCTCTCCAAGGGCGTGAGCTACAAGAAGGGCGACGTCGTTCTGGAATTCTTCAAGGACGACGCCTGCACGGACAAGGTGGCTACCTGGACCGAGCAGAGCGACCGATTCCTCGTCTCCTACAACACCGCCGCGAACGGCGCCAGCGTCATGACCATTACCATGACCGCCTCCGGCCTCAACGAAATCAACACCAGCAAGGCAGTGTACACGGAAGATTCGATGGTCAACAGCGGCTACTCCGACTGCACCCTGCGGATCACCTACCAGGGCGTGATGAATTCGGACAGCTCAGTCACCTATGGCGACGCAGGCAATCCCAACAGCGTGGTGCTGACCTGGAAACGCTCCAACACCAGCTACTACGACACGCTGGTGGATGACTGCCACCTGTACATTTACGGCATCGACATCACCAAGCGCTTCTCCGACGGCAAGGGCGACATGAGCAAGGTCGAGTTCATCGTCCACAACGACACGGACAACTACTTCCTCACCGGCAAGCTCAACGAGAGCGAGGGCGTCTGGTATGTGACCGGCCATGTGGCAGAGGAAAAGGACGCCACCCACTTCATACCGACCAAGGAGGGCAAGCTCATTATCAAGGGTGTGGAGGATGACAGCTATACCATGACCGAGGTGCGGACAGATAACGCCTATACGCTCCTCAAGAACAGCATCAGCGTCATCATCACCCAGGCAGAGAGCGACAAGCTCTGCGGGATCTATGGCACCGACGTCCTCGGCCTTGTTCAGAATGATCCCCGCTATGCCGATGTTGATCCCGGCCTCTTTCACAACATGCCCCAGAAGCATCTGGAGCACAAGCTCCTGACAGCTGCCGCCACCGTGGATAAGAACAAGGTGAATATGACCAAGGACGGCAGCTCCGAGAATGCCTATGTACCCTTCACCGTCATCAACACCCGAGGCTTCGACCTGCCCCAGACGGGCGGCGAGGGCAACTGGCTCTTTCCGGTCATCGGGCTGTGCGGTCTCGCCGTGTGCATCGGCGGCATGCTTCTGGTGATGCGGAAAAAGCCCAAAGCAGAGCACGAATAAGCAAAGCGCAGGGAGGCCTGGTAACCGGCCTCCCTGCAACTGGAAAGAGATTTGATGAAACGAAGAACAAAGATTCTCATTTTTCTGGTTTCCGCTGCGCTCGCTCTGGGAGTGACGCTCTATCCTCTCTTCAGCAACGCCTACGCCAACAAGACCCGCAGCCTTGTGGAAACTCGCTATGAAAAGACTGTGCAAAAGATGGACAACAGCGAGGTTGTGGCGGCAAAAGAAGCGGCAATGGCCTACAACGAAACGCTCCTGACAATCTCGGCCAAAGCATTCTCCAAGGAGGCGCTGCAGCAGGCCGGCGAGAGCTATGACGGCCTGCTGGATGTGCGGGGCGACGGGATCATGGGCTACATTGAAATCCCGAAGATCGGTGTGAACCTGCCCATCTACCACGGCACTTCGGAGGAGACTCTGGATCGGGGCGTGGGGCATCTCCTCGGATCGTCCCTGCCAGTAGGCGGCGCTGGGACGCACTGCGTCCTCACCGGGCATTCCGGTCTCGCTGGACAGAAGATGTTCTCGGATCTCGATCAGCTGGAGCTGCTGGATGTGTTCTACCTAAAAGTACTGGACGAGACACTGGCCTACTCGGTCATTGAGATCAACACCGTACTGCCGGAGGACACCTCAGAGCTTGCCATCAATCCGCAGGGTGACGATGTGACCCTGATAACCTGTACGCCCTACGGGCTCAATACACACCGGCTATTGGTGAGGGGAACCCGGATCGGCTACGAGATGGCTGAGCAGATGGTAGAGGAAGCGCACTTCGAGGAGACCCCGGTAAAGTCCACCTGGACGCAGGAATATCTGCGTGGAATCGGCATCGGCTGCTTGGGTATAGCTTTCCTTGCCTCAATTGTCGCGCTGATTCGTTCTCTGCCGAAGAAGGCATGTCAGAGGAAAGAGGCAAAGCACATGGAGAAACGGAGGGGCAGACATGAAACGCCGTAAATTCCCTTGGCAGCTCTTCGCCATGCTCCTGCTGATCATCGCGGCCTTCGCCTCCGCTGCCCTTGCCATGAAACCGCTCATCTACAACGCGGAGAAAACGCGGGAGATCAAGCGGGAGAACAAGCAATTCTACGCCAATGCCGAGATCGTGCAGGGCATGGTGGAGGAAGCTGAGGCAGCGGAAGAGCCTGTGCCCTTCAAGCAGCTCTATGATGCGATCCAGCGCTACAACAGCTGGCTGGTAGATATCCGGCAGGGCAACCTCACGAACCGCGCGGCGACGGAGGTAACGCCGTTTTCGCTGGTGCAGTACGGCCTCCCGGACGAGGTCTTCGGCGTGATCCGCATCCCGGCGATGGATGTGGAGATGCCGATCTACCTCGGCGCCTCGGAGGAGAACATGGCCAACGGTGCCGCTGTCCTCTCGCAGACCAGTATTCCCATCGGTGGAGAGAACACCAATGCAGTCATTGCAGGGCATCGCGGATGGAACGGATATCCGTATTTCATGGATATTGAAAAGCTCCAGAAGGGAGATACCGTGACCATCACAAATCTCTGGTGCGAGTTGACGTACAAGGTGACAGAGATCCGCATTGTGTATCCGGACGATATAGAGGCAATCCTCATTCAAGAGAGCAAGGACATGATCACCCTCATGACCTGCCACCCGCCCAACAGCGGAGGGAAGTACCGTTATCTTGTATTCTGTGAGAGGACTGAATCACCAGGAGGTGACGCATCTGTATCTATACCCTAAAAACCTGGCGGAGAAAGCAAGCATGTGGCTGTGGGAGCTGAAGGACCTGGCGGTCATCGGCATCAGTGTGCTGCTGTCCATCGTGATCGTGACGCAGACGAAGCTGATGCTGCCGCTGGTGGCGTCGGCGCTGTATGCCTTTCTCAGTATGCGCTTCGACGGCACCAGTATTCTGGACTTCATCAAATACGCCGCCACATACTTCTTCCTCAAGCCGCAATTCTACGAATGGAGGCCGTGCGATGAAGAAGCAGAATAAAAACGGTACCCGATCACTCATGGGTATCGACGAACTGACCGGTCATTCCATCGAAACCCCGATGGGAGAGCTGGTCTTTTACATTATCCAGCCCACGAACATCGGCGTACTGCCCGAGAGCAGCATCACCGCCCGCGTCCGTGGGCTGCAGGGCTTACTCAGCGGGCAGACGGATTGGGAACTGATGGCGCTCAACTCCCGTGAATCCTTCGAGGCTAATAAGAGCTTCTATCGACAGAGAAGAGAAAAGGAGCCGCTCCCCACCGTCCGCCGTCTGCTGGAACTTGACAGCCAGCATCTGGACGACATTCAGGTGAGGCTTGCCTCCGGGCGCGAATTCTATCTTGTCCTGCGCCTGCGCGGGCAAAAGGAGTCAGACATTCTGCCTTATCTTTCCCGGATCGAGCAGATCATCAAGAACAACGGCTTCACCACCCGCATGGCGGGCAAGCAGGAGATCAAGCAGATGCTGGCCGTGTACTTCGAGCAGAACATGACGGCGGACGGCTATGAGGATTACGACGGACAGCGCTGGGAGGAGGTGAAACCCAACGGCAAAACACGCAAAGAAAGCAAAGAAAAAAGGAACCCACGCGGCAAAACCGGAGGTCCGCAAAGACTTCCTTGACATGATCGCGCCATCGGTCATCAAGTTCAACACCGATCACTTCATCTGCGGCAATACCTATCGCTGCGTGTGGGCGCTGCGGGAATACCCCAGCCGCACCGACGAGCAGGCGATCCTGCGGCATCTGGGCGAGAAGGACGGGATCTCCCTGCGGATCTACGCACGCCGGGCTTCCCCTATGGATGAGAAAAAGATCCTGACCAACGCCTCCAACAAGAACAAGATGAACCTCGGCACCTCCCACGACATGCAGGAGGTAGTCGCGGCCCAGAGCAATCTCAGCGACATGGCGGAGATCATCAAGCTGATGCAGGACAGCCACGAATCCCTGCTGCACTGCGCGGTCTACATCGAGCTCTCCGCGCCGGACTACGACAGCCTGAAGCTGCTGCAGATCGACGTGCAGACGGAGCTGATCCGAAGCAAGCTCAATGTGGACCGGCTTTTGATGCGTCAGCAGCAGGGCTTCCGCTGCGTCAGTCCCGCAGGCTACAACGCCTTCGGCACGCAGTTCGAGCGCGTCCTGCCCGCAAGCTCGGTCGCCAATCTCTACCCCTTCAACTATTCCGGCAAGACCGATCCCAGGGGCTTCTACATCGGCAAGGACAAGTACGGAACCAACGTCCTCGTGGACTTCGACCAGCGCGACGATGACAAGACCTCGGCCAACATCCTGATCCTGGGCAACTCCGGACAGGGCAAGTCCTATCTGCTGAAGCTCCTGATTCTGAACCTGCTGGAGGCAGGCAAATCCATAATCTCGCTGGACGGCGAGCACGAGCAGCAGGAGCTGTGCGAGGCGGTCGGCGGCTACTTCGTCGACCTGATGGAGGGGCAGTACATGATCAACGTGCTGGAACCGAAGTGCTGGCGCAGCACCGACGATGACGATTCCGAGCTGGGCGAGCCGGACACCTTCCGCAAGCACTCCGTGCTGGCCCAGCACATCTCCTTCCTCAAGGACTTCTTCCGCAGCTACAAAAACTTCTCCGACGCGCACATCGACACCATAGAGATTCTGCTGGCACGGCTCTATGTGGAATGGGGCATCTCGGAGGACACGGACTTCAAGGGCATGCGCTCGGATCAGTTCCCCATCCTCTCGGATCTCTATACGCTGATCCTGCGGGAGTTTGAGCAGTACGATCAGTACGGCGGCAGCCAGCTCTATACCAAGAAGCTCCTGCAGGAGGTGCTGCTGGGGCTTCACTCCATCTGCATCGGCACAGACTCCCAGATGTTCAACGGCCACACCAACATCTCCTCCAGCCGCTTTCTCGTCTTCGGCGTGAAGGGTATCCTCACTGCGGCAAAGAACGTCAAGGCCGCCATGCTGTTTAATATTCTCTCCTTCATGTCGGATAAGCTCCTGACCGAGGGCAACACTGTCGCCGCGCTGGACGAGCTGTATCAGTGGCTGGATAACCGCACGACCATCGAGTACATCCGCAACTGCCTCAAGCGCGTCCGCAAGAAGGAGTCGGCCATGATGATGGCCTCGCAGAACATCGAGGACTTCGACCAGCCCAATGTGCGGGAGATGACAAGGCCGCTGTTCGCCATCCCACCCCACCAGTTTCTGTTCTTCCCCGGCTCCATCTCCAAAGCCGGGTATATGGACATGCTGCAGCTGGAGGACGCGGAGTACGAGCTGATCCATGCTGCCCAACGAGGGATCTGCCTGTATAAATGCGGCAACGAGCGCTATCTGCTGGAGGTGCACGCCCCGCCGTACAAGGAAGCGCTCTTCGGGAAGGCGGGAGGCCGATGAAAGCCAGGCTAATCAAGCTGGCGCTCTCCGTCCTAACCAGCGAAAAGGGGCGCAGGACGGTGGGCTGGATCTTGGTGGCGGCGTTCTCGCCGCTGATTCTGATCATCGCCTTTCTCTGCGCCCTCGGCTCCGGCGAGGCCGCACATAACAACAACATGGTGGAAGCCTGCTTCTACGGCGTGGAGATCTCAGACAAAGCGCCGCAGGAGCTGAAAGCCCATGTGCGGGAGATGCGCTCTGCCTTCTCCCTTCTGGATTCCGCCGTTTCCGCGGCCAACGCGGAGATGGAGGAAGGCAACAGCCTTGATCCGATCCGGGTCAAGGCTGTTTTTCTTGCCCTCTGCTATGGCGAGACCGCGCCATCATCGCGGGCCGCCAACCGCTTTGTGGACTGCTTCTATACCACAGAGGAGGCCACGCGCACCGTGGAGGTAGAGGGCGAGGACGGTGAAATCACAGAGGAAGAAGAAAGCTATGTCCGCGCCATGCCGCTCCCGCTCCGCGCCGCCTATGGGAACGTGTCCTCGCTCCTCGGCAGAGAGATCACCGAAGAGGACTATGACAACATCTCGCATATCTACCGGATGATCGCGGGCGACATGGGCGATTGGGAGTACGACGGCGACTACAGTTACCTTGGCGGCGACTACGACGTCGGCTGGGATCTCCCTCCCGTGGCCGCCGATCCGAACAAAACTGCGGCTGGGCTGGTCGCCTATGTAACCAACGCCTATGAATCCGGCTGGGGCTACGTCTGGGGTACCTTCGGCAACGTGCTGACGCAGAGCGCGTTTCAGTCCAAGCTGGAGCAGTACCCGGAGGGCGTCGGCAACTACGCGGACTTCATTCAGGAGCATTGGGTTGGGCGGCGCACCGCTGACTGCGTGGGGCTCATCAAGAGCTACGGCTGGTACGATCCCGACACTGAGAGCATCGTCTACGGCTCCCACGGCATGCCGGACATCGGCGCCAACCAGATGTACTACTCGGCCTCCGAGTCCGGCCCCATCAGCACTATCCCGGAGATCCCCGGCCTCGCCGTCTGGCACGACGGACACATCGGCGTGTACATCGGCCACGGCGAGGTGATCGAGGCCATGGGTACCCGTTACGGCGTGGTCAAAACGCAGCTTGCCGGTCGGGGATGGACCCACTGGCTGAAGATCGCCTACATCAACTATGACTGAGGAGAACGTATGAAATGGAAAAAACCGAGATCAAGATCAGCATCGACAATGAACGCCTGGAAGCGCTCACCTACTTCCTGCAGAAAAAAGAGACTTCCTCACTGCAGAAGGAACTTGGGAAAATCCTGGAAGAGCTGTACGAAAAGACAGTCCCACCGGATGTGAGAGATTACATCGACGGGAGGCAGAAGAAGGCGGCCCCTCCCAAGCCCAAGGTCAAGCCGCCGACTAAGAACAATGCCGAGCGAGCTGACAAGGAATGCTGAGGGGGGTGATACCAATCGCAACAACAAAAAGCGCCGTATCCTTTTTGAAAAGCGCAACCGCCCGCAGGCTGCTCCCCAGCGACGTGGTGTTCTCCCACATCTCCTTCGTGGGAGAGCATCAGATCGCCTTTCGCATGGAGCCGATCCGACAGGCGGGAGATATCTTCGGCATCCTGCCTGTCGCCAGCGAGAAAGTGACCGTCACAGCCTTCTATGATTTGGTCAGACACTGCACACACTGCACGCTGGAGCTGATCGTGACCGTAGAGCAACGGGAGTACCGCTACGAGTATATGCTGACCCGTGACGAGCGGAAGATGCTCTGCGAGAAGATGGAGAGCTTCTTCCGTCAGCGCGTCGGCACCGACCTCCAGAGCTTCAGCTTTGAGCGCCTCACCGTACCCGTGACGCCGGGGTGAGAAAGAGGAGGCACAGGGCCAAGGAGGAGGGGCGAGGCAGGAGAAAGAGGCGGGGTCGCGCTGCGCCCCGCCTCGCTCACTTCTGCCCGCAGTGCGAGCAGTTTTCGCTAGTTAGGAAGGGGGTTCCTGTACCCATGAAAAAGGAGGCGAGGGAGTCGTGATAACGGAAAAAACCCGAAAATTCAAGAAAAAAAGCGGGGTTCCTGCGGCAGCTTGGAGGTGTTTTGCCGATGGTTGAAGGAAAAATCAAATTCCCGCTCTGGATCGCGCCGGAGACGAAAGTAATCGTAGCCGAGAGCTTTCAGAAAGATAACTGTAAAAGTATGAGTGAGTTTATAGAGAAAGCCATTCTCTTTTACAACGGCTATCTCCATGCCAGGCACGCGGAATACTATCTGCCGCGCGTCCTCGGCTCCGTCCTACAAGGCACGCTGGGACTGTTCGCTGATCGGATCGGCAAGCTGCTGTTCAAGCAGGCGGTGGAGTGCAATATTACAAACCACATCATCTCGGCCGATACGGACATGGATCTTGATACCTATGAGCGCCTGCGCAGCCGCAGCTTGCGGGAGGTCAAGCAGACAAAGGGCGAGATCAGCTTCGAGGATGATCTGATCTTCCAGAAGTCGCTGTAATCCATGTCAAAGCTCATTCAGAAATGCGGGTACATCAAGGCTGGCGGTGGCGGTGCGTATATGAAATACATTGCTACACGGGAAGGCGTGGAGATCATCGATAATGATGCGCCAGCAACGAAAAAACAGCAGGCGCTGATCGCAGATGTCCTCCACGACTTCCCGGATTCCGAAGAACTCTTTGAGTACGAGGATTATACCAGCAAACCTACAGCCGGAAACGCCTCGGCGTTCCTGTCCGCTGCGCTCGACCGCAACGCGCACATGATCCATGACGGAGACATGTACATGAAGTACATCGCTACTCGTCCCCGCGCAGAAAAGCACGGCGACCACGGTCTCTTCGGGCAGGCACTCCATGTGGATCTGGACGCGGCGTTGCGAGAGCTGGAAGCCCACGAGGGCAATACTTGGACGGTAATCTATTCTCTCCGCAGGGAGGACGCCTCCCGCCTCAGCTATGACAGCGCCGAGGCGTGGCAGAGGCTCCTGCTTACAAAGCAGGCTGAGATCGCCGAAGCCATGAAGATCGCGCCGGAACACCTGCATTGGTATGCAGCCTTTCATGACGAGGGACATCACCCGCATGTCCATATGATGCTCTGGAGCGACAAGCCAAGGCAGGGATATCTAAGCGAGAATGGCGTCAAGGCCATGCGCTCCGCTCTGACCAATGAGATCTTCAAACAGGACATGCAGCAGCTCTATGTACAGAAGGATCTGTCGTACAAGGAACTGACAACTCAGGCTCGGGAAACCATGCGCGGTTTGATTGAAAAGATACAAGGTCAGGTCTGTGACAGTCCAGTGATCGAGCAGAAAATGCAGGAACTGGTGTTTGCTCTCGGCTCAGTCAAAGGTAAGAAGCAGTATGGGTTTCTGCCAAAAGAGATTAAAGGAATCGTGGACGGTATCGTGGATGAGTTGGCAAAGCAGACGGAGGTAGCTGCCTACTACGACGTATGGAACAAGCTGCGGGACGAGCTGGAAGCGTACTATAAGGACAAGCCCCGCGAGCATCTTCCACTCTCCCAGCAAAAGGAGTTTCGTGCGATCAAGAACATGGTGATCCGAGAGGCCGAAAACATCCGCCTCGGCGTCTTCTCCTTTGAAGATGACATGGCGGAGGAGGCCACCGCTGTCGCAGAGACAGAACTCCGTGAGTTGGAGATTTCCGCCGATAGAGGTGACGATCATGCGATGTACCGGCTCGGAAAACTCTGCCTGAACGGGGAGAGCGTCGAGCAAGATACGGATACCGGAATCGCTTGGCTTAGGCAAGCGGCGGAGCAAAGCAATCCGTATGCCCAATACGCCCTCGGCAAGCTGTACCTGCAAGGTCGGGAGGTCCCGCAAGATAAAGAGAAAGCCCTGCGCTGGCTGGAAAGCTCCGCCGCGCAGGGCAATGTCTATGCGCAATATCTGATTGACCGGATGGACGAGCAGCGCGATCCGTCGATCCTGCTCGCCGCCATGAAGCTCCTGCATCACGCCTCCCGTATTTTTCGGGAGAAGGTTATGACCGAAAACCCGAAAGGCATCCGAATGGACTCCCGCCGCCGAAAGCAACTCCTGCAAAAACGCCTCGCCATGGGTCACAAGATCGCCGATCATGAGGAGCAGATACAGGGGCAGGTTATGACTTGATTACTCCACCCAAACTATGCGACCGGCTTTGCGCTCCTTCGCCTCCGGCTCTGCGCCGTCGATGAAGCCCACGATGCAGGGACCGATTCCTTCCCACTCGCCTTCGATGCCAAGTTCGCGGAGAATCGCCTTGCCCTCCGCGGAATCAAATTCTTCTCTGGCCCGGTTGATCCAGCAGCTTCCAAGCCCCAGCGCGTGGGCGGCCAGCATCATGTTCCCCATGGTGAGGCTCCCGTCGTACACGTGGTTCGGACTGGCCTTGTCCGCCAGCACCAGCAGAACGACCAGCACACCGTAAAAAGAATCAAAGCCCTCCGGCCAGCCGCCGATCTCGCGGTTCATTTCCATGAGTCGATCACGGAGCGCCTTGTCGGTAATGGCAACGATGATAGACGATTGTAGCCCCTTGCCGCTGGCGGCGTACAGCCCGGCTTAAATAATTTTATTTAAATCCTCCCGATCCGGTAGCTCCGACTTATACTTACGAATACTGCGGCGGCTTTTCATTGCGTCAAGAATGGGTTCCATTGTTTTGTGTCCTTTTCTAATTGAGTAGCTCGACAAACTGGAATTGTTATTTGATGCCGTTTCTTCCTCAAACAACTAATTGGAAGAATTCTCTCTGCTTCGCTTTATTATACAGGCTCTTTTCTCTTGTAGTGTTTTTTCCGGAATGTCCTCATACTCACCTCTTCGCCGATGATCGATCATAATAGCCTAGGTATATGGCAAGCGCCAACATGTGTTTACACGCATAGCCCTTACAGAATGAAGGACAGGTACATCGTTCCAGCGATGTAGCGTATCGTTCACCGGAAGTTTTACTGGTGAAGAAGCACACGTTCTTTTCCCGATCCAGTTTCTCTGGCGCTGATACCGTGTAATCGACCTTGTAGATGTCCTTGATGCAAACGTTAGCATAAATCTCTGCATGGTATGTCGAGGCCGGCAATGTTGGCAGTCTTTTAACTTGTTGATTTCTCCTTATGATTATTCTGGTTTCTATCTCATCGTTATCTGTCTTCTTTTCTCCAATGATCTCACTCTTCAACAAGCGACGGTAAATGGATTGGACGTGTTTTTCCCGTTCTGGATCGTTCTCGGAAAGCTCCTTAATCAAAACCTTTTTATGGCAGTGCTTTCTAGGACACTTCTCAAGATAGTCAAGCACAACCCGGTTATCCGTCAGGCGTTCTTGCCATTTGTGATAGAGGTCAACAACGGCCTCCCTGCGCTTCTGTTCCATCTCCAACTGAGCAGCAGTAGGAACAAACGTGGCATGGTCCCCAATTACCCAATTCCACATTCCTATTTCCATACACAGCTTTCTATAGGTTGCATAACGCTCGTCCCATTCTGTAAGCAATTCATTCCCGCCGTCAGAATTTAGCTTTTCCAGCTCACACTCAATCTCACCTATGCGCCTTTCCAGACCTTCTCCGAACCCCTTCTTCACATACCATCTGGCCATATCATCAGCGCAATTGACTCTGTGACCATCGATGTACCGTTCTCCACCCTCATAGGTTTTGACTATGGTTCCCGCTCCATGTTTGTCATAGATCGTGAACGAACCATCAGGGTTATCCTTCCTCCAACTTCGGTCGCCTTTGGTTTGAGTATAATCCGTTCCCCCATGGTGCCTATTGGCAAACGCTAACACAATCAGAAGGATGACTATGACTATTAACAGTATTAATGACAATGGCATCAGGTGCAATGCAATCATAGTATCATCTCTACAAATCCCAGTATGTCAAGCTGATTATATCATAGTCCTACCCCTAAATCAATCAACAGGAGTTGATAACCATATCTCTGTACATACCCTTCACCCAAGAGCAGAAAGAGCAGGCGGCTACTACCGATCTGCCAGCCTTCCTTGAGAGTCGCGGCGAAAAGCTGATTCGATCCGGTAGAGAAAAACGCTTGGCCAGCAACCACAGCGTTACCATACGAGGAGGCGAGTGGTACGACCATGCGGAACAGCACGGCGGCAACGCCATCAGCTTTTTACAGCGCCACTACAACATGAGTTTTCCCAAGGCGGTACAGACGCTCCTCGGTGGGGACTTCAGGCCCGCCGAGATTATGCCGCTGCAACCGAAGCCCTTCGTTCTGCCAAAAGCCAATTCGGACATGCGGAGGGTTTTCGCATACCTCAGCAAGACGCGTGGGATCGACAGCAAGGTGATTTCCGCCTTCGCCCATGAGAAGCTGCTCTATGAAGATGCCAAATACCATAATGCGGTGTTCGTCGGCATTGATGAGAGCGGCGTCGCCCGTCACGCACATGTTCGCAGCACCAACAGCCAGGGAAAGACCTTCCGCATCAACATCGAGGGCAGCGATCCGCAGTACAGCTTCCACCATATAGGAACCAACGGGAGCCTGCTTGTCTTTGAGGCTCCCATTGATCTTCTGTCGCATATTTCGCTGTATCCGCAGAACTGGCAGGAGAACAGCTACGTCGCCTGCTGCGGTACATCCATTCAGCCGGTACTGAAGACGCTGGAGCAGATGCCGCAGGCGAACACCGTATTGCTTTGCTTGGACAACGACGAGGCCGGGCAGAAAGCCAACCGACGCATGGCCGGGCAGCTTGAAGTGGAAGGGCTGACGGTCATGACGCAAATACCGAAGATGAAGGATTGGAACGATGATTTACTTACAAGCCAACAGCACGCCGTTCAGCTTGCCGGACTTTAAAGCCATGTGGGAAACGCTGGCCGGCCTCGGCAGCGTCTGGATCCTGGTTGGCGTGGGCTTGATGGCCCTGCTGCTGATCGGCGGGATCACACTCGCCGGGGAAAACTACAAACTCAGCAGCATCAAATCTGTGACTGTGGGCGACGGCCAGCACGGAACCGCCCGCTGGGCAACGACGGCGGAGATGAAGAAAGCTCTCGCCTATGTGCCCTTCGCGGTGAAGGAGTGGAGAAAGGGAGAGAAGCGCCCGGACAAGCAGGGGCTCATCCTCGGCTGCGTCGGAGGCGCAAAAAAGCTGAAAGCTCTTGTGGACAGCGACGATATCCACTGCCTGATGATAGGTGCCTCCGGCGTCGGCAAAACGGCCTTTTTTCTCTATCCGAATCTCGAATATGCCTGCGCCAGCGGCATGAGCTTCCTCGCGCTGGACACCAAGGGCGATCTCGCCCGCAACTACGGCACCATCGCGCAGAAGTACTACGGATATCAGATCGCGGTGATCGACCTGCGCAATCCCACCCGCTCGGACGGGAACAATCTGCTGACGCTGATCAACCGCTATATGGACAGGGCCAGGGCTGACGAAAACGATCTGGTCTCCCGTGCCAAAGCGGAGAAATACGCCAAGATCCTCGCCAAGACCATCATCAATCCCGGCGACGATACGGACTACGGTCAAAATGCTTTCTTCTATGATGCAGCCGAAGGGCTACTGACGGCTGTGTTTCTTGTCATGGCGGAGTTCCTGCCGCCCACAGACGGCTATGGAGAACGACGGCACATTCCCTCCGTGTTCAAGCTGGTTCAGGAACTGCTGGAACCGTCACGGCTGCCCGGAAAGAGCAACTTTCAGATTCTAATGGACATGCTCCCCTCTGACCACAAGGCGCGCTGGTTTGCGGGAGCCGCGTTGAACGCGGCGGATCAGGCGATGGCTTCGGTCATGTCCACCGTGCTTTCCCGGCTCAATGCATTTCTGGATTCCGAGCTGGAGCACGTGCTGTGCTTTGACAGCGCCATTGACGCCGAGACCTTCGCATCAGAAAAGTGCGCGATCTTTTTGATCCTGCCGGAAGAAGATACGACCAAGAACTTCATGGCAGGACTGATGATCCAGAACCTGTCCCGCGAGTTGTTCGCCGTGGCCGACGAGAACGGCGGCAAGCTCAAAAACCGTGTGGTGCTCTTCTGCGATGAGCTGGGCACGATGCCCGCCTTTGACATTCTCCCGCTCTTCTCCGCGGGCCGATCCCGTAAGCTGACGCTGGTGCCGATCATTCAGAGCCTTGCCCAGCTTGAGAAGAACTACGGCAAAGAGGGCTGTGAGATCATTCAGGACAACTGCCAGGATACGATCTTCGGCGGTTTCGCCCCGAACAGCCAGACTGCCGAGGTGCTGTCAAGAGCTCTCGGAAATCGCACGGTACTGACCGGCACAGTACACAAGAGCAAGGAACCGAGTCAGGATCTGCAAATGACAGAGCGTCCGCTCCTGTCCGCCGACGAGCTGAAGTCCATCCCCAAAGGGCATTTTGTCGTGATGAAAACCGGCATGCACCCGATGCGTACACGCCTGCGGCTGTTTCGCGAATGGGGCATCTCCTTCGAAGAGCCATTCACAGTACCCAAGCGGGAGCACGCAACGATCCGCTATGCGGGGCGGGAGGAGCTGATCTCTGCAATTCAAGCGCGATACCCGATCAAGGCCAGAAGCGGAGCAAAAAAGAGCGACGAGGCCGGAACTGCTGAGGATATTCCCGCTTCGCATGTCAAGACATAGGAGGTGATCAGATCAGCTATTTTGACACGATCTACGCCGACAACAGCCTGCCGCATCGGGCCAAGGCGGTCTATATGTATCTCAAGAGCATGTCCGCCTCCAGGGGTGAATGCTGGCCGGGCATCAAGACCATCGCGGCCGATCTCGGTCTCTCCAAAAGCACGGTTAAGCGCGCCATTGCCGATTTGGAGATGCATGGCTACATCGAGAGAGAACACCGCCACCGCGACAATGGCAGCTTTACCAGTAACCTCTATCGCATGAAATGATGAAAGGCGCAGCTCTCCGCTAGGGGAGAACTGCGCCTGTTTGCTGGACCGAGGATAGGTTCATGATGGACTGACTTGAGGGTAGAACTCAAACAATACGGATAATGCAGAGGTAGAAATTCAAGCTTCAGATATCCGATCAGAGAATTATAAGCCCAACAATCATCCAGCCAAATTCAAATGTATGGACACATCAAATATACCGTTCTCTCTGGTTATAGACATTTCGCCGTTGTCGCGTTCTACACAGGCTCGTACATTCTTCAGTCCATAGCCATGGATCTTTCCCGGTTTTGGCTCAGCGTCCAAATTGTATGGATTCTTTATCTCATAGAGCAGCAGGTGATTCTTTTGATAGAGGCTGATTGAAACTATACGAGAGGAAACATCATCAACTTGGCAACATGCCTCTATTGCATTATCCAGGGTATTTCCAATAATCACAAAGAGATCCGTTGCAGGGAAGGCCAGATTGCTGTCCACCCAAATCTCTGGGCGCAGAACAACGCCTACTTCTTCTGCTTTTTTCATTCCATAGGTGAGGACGCTGTCAATTAATGTATTGCCGGTGTCAACGGCAGTTGCGCTCTTTGGAAATACAGAACGGATTTTCTCAAGGCACCGTTGTGCCTCCTCCTTATTCTCGCTTCCGACCAAGGACTCCATAGAAGCCATGTATTTTTTTATATCATGCCACAGGCTACGGGTTTCCTCCTGACGTTCCATGACATCCATATAGTAATTCCTTTGAACCTCAAGCTGTTGTTTCGCTAGTTGAGCCTCTTTTTCGGCCTCATACGCTCGGCTTAAAACATCAGCATATGCGCATATTACGATGTTGATGTATAGCAATCCCAGCGTTTCAAGATTGACATAGGTCGGGTTGTTCCCTTGGGCTATTGAAATAAAGCTGTGGAAGCAAATATAAATGCTTAATAACTGGCAAGAAAGAAGCGGCAGTGCCCGGGTAACGCTATGCCGGTCAAGATTGGGCTTGGTAATTGCCAAAATAATATAGAGGCACAACAGATGTAGTAATTTTCCTGATGTATTGTAAAGAAGCCGTTCAATCCCTGACCCCATCAAATCGTCAAGAGATACTCCCATCATTTGCAGAAGCGTTCCACAGAGAATATCAGAAATGATAGCAAAAAGGAGATAAAGGATCGTAGGGTAGAGGGTTGTGAGCCAT
This sequence comes from uncultured Eubacteriales bacterium, assembly GCA_900320595.1. GTDB lineage: Bacteria > Bacillota > Clostridia > Oscillospirales > Oscillospiraceae > Limivicinus. Next base: position 66,406 of record ONSW01000005.1, read on the forward strand.
GGTTTCCGGAAATACACTTTTGCGGCAAAATAAGTAGCCAAAAGGCTCCCTGTAATTCGAATCACAGACACTTTGACAAGCAAAGCAAGGCTTGCCAGCAAGGCACCATAAACAAAAGCCGCGGCCAGCTTGAGTGCTGGTGACTGTCGAGATTTTCCGAACATTCCTGAAAAGAAATACCACGCTAGCAAAAGCTCCACAATTACAGTAGACAGTTCAATCCAAATATTCATTCAGATGATTTCCTTTCATGTAATTGAGTAGCTGGGATTGGAATGTATCTTTCTTACTTCGGCCGATGGGAATTGCTACGCCGTTTGTCAAGATAGCATCTTGGCGAGTCAGCTTATCGACAAACTCCATGTTGATATAATAGCTTTTATGTGGTTGAGAAAAACAACCGTTAGGTATCTGAGTAATTATCTCGCCGAGACTCCCTCTCATAGTCAACGCTTCGCCGCTTCGAAGATGGATAACAATTTGATGCTTCAAAACCTCAAAATAAACTATATCGGTTATAGGAATAAATTTTTGCACCCCGTTTATGGTGACATCAAGCCTGTACGGAAGGATTCGCTCCATTGCTAAACGCATCACATGACAAAATGTATCATAAGTGATCGGCTTGGGCAAATACCGTAATGCTATCCCATACCCCCTCACAGCATAATTTAAGCTCTGTGTTGTAAATACAATCACCGGCTTTGGCTGCAGCTTTACTAACTGTTTTCCTACATCAAGCCCGTTTAACTTCCCCATCTCAATATCCAAAAAGATGAGGTCATAATAATCATCCTTAAAAGCGTTCAGCAGAGCTTCACCGCAAGCAAACGTTGTTGCAGATAACTCTGGATCAAATTGCATGCAGTATTGCTTTATTATCGCAAGATCTGATGGTTCATCATCACAAATAGCTATTCTCATTCTCTTTTTCTATATGCCTGCTCAATGATATTGATTATCCCGAGCACAATCTCCTGATTCTCTTTGGATAGCCGTGAGGCTCGAATCGCGATTTCTCGAGACAGTGGCATGGCTTCAGCTTGTTCAAAAAACAAAGAATTTGCGTCAATTCCCAGTACTTCAACAATTTTGGATAAAATCACCGCAGAAGGAGTGGTTTCACTTCGCTCCAATTGGCCAATATAGCCCGGCGTGACCCCTATGAGTTCGGCAAGGCTTTCCTGTGTCAAGCCTTTTTCTTTCCTGGTTTCCCGAATAACCGTTGATATTCTAAGTGCCATAGCGACCATCCCACAAAAACGACTTTATTTACATTATATGTAGGAAAATCGCAGAATTGAACGCGCCACAACTGGTATTTTACAATAGTTTAACTATTATTTCAACCGTTTGTGCCGCTGAATTTGTCATTGGTGCCAAGGTCGTTGAAATCTTTTTTTGCTTTTGTTAGCATCATGATACAAACACAAAGGAGGAAAGTCAAATGAAAAACGTTATTCCAAATCTACTTACTAAAACAGCAAAGATGATTGCGCCGCTTGTACTGGCGCTTGCAGTTAGCACAGCAAATACCACCTGCCTATTTTTTACCTATCAGCCGGAAGAACCAGAAAGCATGAAGAAGTATCATAAATATTGGCATCATGCGATAAAAGAATGATTCACATCATTTCCCGTTCTCTGGCAAAGCGCTGGGCAGTTTGTGGTGTGATCAAGGAATCTGATATCGAGACTTATCAATATGGCTTAGAACTGATCATTTCAAGCGGAATAAACCTCCTTATAATGATCGGAATATCTTTTGCTTTCGGACAGCCCCTCGTTGTTGTTCCCTATCTAATAGGTTTCATTCCACAACGCATATTTGCCGGAGGATATCACGCAAAGAGTCATCTGTTTTGTATTCTATTTAATACGTTTGTTTACTCAATATCTTGTTTAGTTGCATTAAATATCGAAGAATCTGCTGCAATTTTATCATCAGTAATCGAGAGCTGTTTATCCTTTGCACTTGTTTTTCTGTTCGCTCCAGCCCCAGCAAAAAACAAACCTTTGAACATCGAAGAGAAGAAGCGGAACCGAACAATAACATTAATCATATCTGGGCTGTCTTTGGTGCTTTGTATTGCACTTTATTACTCGTATCTATTAGGAAGCACATTTTGTAATATGATCTTTTGCGGTCAGCTTATGGCAACCGTTTTGCTTCTTATTGGAAAATCGGTCGAGTCCATTGGTTTTTTACATCATTGATTGCTATTATCCAGCAAGGCGCCAGCTTGGATTATTGCAATAAATACAATTTGGAAAGTGAGGTAAACCATGAAAAAACGAATTATAGCTTTTCTCCTTTGCTTTGCAATGGCAGTTTCTTTTATGTCTATAACAGCATTCGCATGTGATGATGACGTCACTTACTCCACTCCACTTACAGGAACAATCAAGGGAAACGGTGTTAGACTTCGCACAGGCCATGGTACATCTTTCAGCGCTGGAGCAACGCTGGACTGGAATGATAAGATGAGTATCACTATGTATTATGACGGTTCCGACTATACTTGGTTTTATGGAACTGTGACCTACTGCAGCAAGACTCAAAATATCGGATCCAAGGGCTGGGTAGCAGGTGGCTACGGCGGTTACATCACCGTTGCATAGGTTTCAATTCAGTTGAGAAGCAGGAGTATATCCTGCTTCTCAACTGGCTTAAAGAAATGAAATTAGGAGGATAATACATGAAACGGCTGTGGATGTTATTGCTTTCTGTTATATTATTGATATCACTAAGCTCATGCAAGAGTCAGTCTTCTTCAGAGTCCGATCTTCTGCAATATACATCAAATCAATTATTACATGCTGAATATATTTCTCTACCAGATTGCTTTTCTACCTCTGAAGTACAACTGCAATTTAATGATGGTATATATTTGGCAGGAACTGATAATTACGGGAATGTCATCCATGGCCTTCTCATTGATAACAGCTTTGCACAATTTGAGAATTCTTTTGAAAAAGGGGTTTTTCTTGCCGGATGCAATACTGATGATGGCATCGCAGTATTAGTTAGTGAATCAAACATTCAAGACGAGGGATCTGACTCACGCGGTGTGATATATATTCAGAAGTATTCTCAAGCCGGAAAGCTTATTTCATCTACTCCACTTCCAAATGAAAATGAATCAATCACGTTTGATTCTGACTTTTTTTCTCTCCTGTATCAAGACGGCTTTTTTTATGTCATGTCATCTGATCTATTTGTTCAATTGGATTCCTCTGGGGGAATAAAGAACCTTATTGACTTATCCAAAAGCACTCATCTTCCAGGAATATTTGTATCTCAGTGCAAAATTGGTGAAAAGCTGGCCGTATGTATGTATGGGTATGGAATAACTGACCATGAAATACAGGCGACTCGCGGTGCTAATATTTTTCTTCTTGACAAGTCTTCGTTCGAATTGGAATTAATCTATTCAGATGAAGATTCTTGGCCTCGCGGGATCGGATGCGAGAATGAGTCAACATTGTTGTTCTTTGATGAAGTCGGGCTTTATCGTGTCAACATCGAGTCTTTGCAGGTCGAACAGATGCTTACATGGAGCGAAGCAGACCTACTTCTTATCCCTTATAATAATATTATTCCGATGAGCGCATCTGAGTTTCTTTTGGTTGGAAAGGATCTTAAACAGTTATGCGTATTGTCCAGCCACGAACAAAAAACAGACCGTATTGAACTTACTGTTCTTTGCACCTCGCCTTCTCTTTCCCTAAACACTCTTGTTCAACAATTCAACCTTACGCATTCTGATTATCATGTGACAATTCAACGTAGTGAAGACAACGAAAATCTTGCAAAGATAAAAACCATAACAGGAGATACACCAGATATCTATTTCTTCTATGGTAATACCCCATTTAATGCTTCACTGCAGCAAAATCTCTTCGAAGATCTTTACTCATTCATAGATGCAGACCCGGATTGTGATAGAAATTTAATTGTACCTTCACTTAAATCACAAATCGAAAACCAAGGAAGCCTATACATTTTGCCCTTTGATTACATGATATGGACATTCATCACAACCGTCAAATTAGACAATGTAGAAAATATGAGTTTGGACCAATTCATTAGAACAATGGAGCAGCGTTATCCGGGGCAAATGATTCTTCAACAAAACATATCTCGAGATGATATGTGGTATTGGGTTAGCAATTTATGTGTCGGAAGTTTTATCGATCAAGAAACTGGAAAATGCTATTTTGACTCAAACGAATACATTGGAATATTGAAATCGCTTCTTCTTATTTCTACTGATGTAAGTAATTCAGATGAGGATAGTTTGTTGCAGTTCCAGCAGATGGGAACTTTGCTTCGTGCTTATGCCTTTGGGCTTACTTTTGATAATAACTACTATTATCTAGGTTGCCCTACTGGAGGGTTCTCTAATGGCAGTTCTTTCGATCTGCAACAATGCTATGCTATTTCGGCTAACAGTAAAAACAAAGAAGGTGCCTGGCAGTTTTTGAAATATGTTATGTCCGCTCCAGTAATCAACATTGAAACCGTTGCAGATGATATATGCCTTCCAGCCTCTTCCGCGCAACTGGATTCAATGCTAGGGCAGGCTTTAGGAAATGGATATGCCGCATATGGAATGAGCATTCAGATCAAGGAGCATGATGAACAGGAACTTCGGAAATTGATTAGCCAAGCTAACTCAGTTATGGGCGCTCATCCAGAAATAATTGAGATTATGCAAGAGGAAGCCATCAAATTCTTCTCCGGCGAAAAAACTGCTGAAGATGTTGCCGCGGCGACTCAATCAAGAGTGAGCATTTTCATGGCTGAGCAATATGGATAAGAGCTTACTAGCGTAAGCTTTAGAAAACGGATATGACTAAAACGCAAGAGAAAGCTTCACTCTGGCTCCCGTGTCCTAAGTGCGGAGCTAGGACTAGAATCAAAATCTACGAGGATACCGTGCTTTTGATTTTTCCCCTATATTGCACTCGCTGTAAGGAAGAGTTTATCGTTGGAGTGATTAAGTATAGAATGGTGGTCAACGAGCATCCTCCTCCACGAAAGGATCCGATTCCTATTTAAATCCAAAATTGAAAGCCGGCAATACGCTACAAGTGTGTTGCCGGCAAAACTATTATTTATCATTCGATCAAGATTTCTGGTAGCGCTTAGATAAAAGACCTGGATTTACCCCTTCACGTGACACTTTTTGGCCCATGAAAACTCGAAGAATTAATATTTGCTTGATAGATTGATAAAAAGTGGTATATTAGATGTTGGTACGTTCTTCTTATAATTTCATGTTTGGGGTAAGTAATTGTGGAACTGAATGAGCTAAAAGAAACAATACAGGAATTCTTCCAAGAGAATACAGTAACGATTGTCGGATCGGGCCTTTCAGCAGCAGAGGATCTTCCCGGAATGAAGGACTTAGCAAATTATCTTATGGCAGAAGTACCCCGCTTGATTCATGATCAGTCTGATGTTGACGCTTGGAGCGCGATCAGCACAGAATTGGCAGAGGGAAAAGGCCTTGAAGCCGTCCTGCTTAATAACACGCCGACCGACAGACTCGAAGCTGCCATCCGAGATCTAACTGCGCGTTTAGTTGGAGACGCGGAAAAGAAGATCGTAAAAGAACTGATGCAAAGAAAGAGAGTTCTCCGCTTTTCAGAATACCTGGAGCGTTTTAATCTGCGCAATGATGGCCTCACGGTGATTACTCCCAATTACGATCGCTTAATCGAGTATGCCTGCGAGTTCAACAAGGTTCGTGTTGACACGTTGTTTATCGGGAACTGTTTTGCTCATTTCAATCCGATCCAGAGCAAATATATGTTCTGCAAAGGAACTACACGGCGGAACAACAAGCAGGCACTTGTTTATTCCCCTCGGGTTACTCTTTATAAACCGCACGGCAGCCTAAGCTGGCACATGATTGACGGTGAGCCGTATTCTATTCCAGATTCAGATTATGAAGACAGCTTGATTATTACGCCGGGACTTAATAAGTACCATAAAGGGTACAGCTCCCCATTTGACGTACACCGTTCAAAGGCGAACGATGCGATTGATGCCGCAGAGAGGTACATAATCATTGGCTACGGCTTTAACGATGATCACCTGGAGACGCATTTGGTTCGACAATTGAGGCGTGGAAAGCCTGCGCTGATTATATCAAGGTCTTTATATGAAAAGCCCAGGGAGCTTGTAAAGCAAAACAAAAATATTATGGCGTTGTGCAGGGGCAATAATGATGGCACCGAACTGCTGACCTCTGCAGAGCAATGCTTCTTTGATGAAATCAATCTTTGGGATCTACGCGAAATGCTGAAGGAGGTCTTCTAATGGAACAGCTTCTTACTTTTCAGGAAAACGATTTTTTGGGTAGCGTAACCCATGTTGATACAGAGCAGATTATCATTGAAATAGAAAACCAGGGGATTATGGGAAAAATCTGCGTAGGAAATATCGTGGCGATTGAGACCGGAAAGCGCCATGAGTTTCTGATTGCCCTGATTGACAAGGTGACCAGAAAGTATGTCGATGATTTTTCCGAGGATGAGGAAGATCCAGATGAAATCATGGTCTCGTCCGCGGATTATATCAAGGTCGGTATTATTGGTACATATCACACAGTCATGGGCGGCGCGCATGATGTGTTCAAGCGTGGCGTAGATTCCTTTCCGCAGATTGAGAGCAAGTGCTACTGCATTTCCGGTTCCAATCTGCAGAGCTTTATGAATATTCTGAGCAAGGATATTGCTACAGATAAGCGGCTAAAAATCGGTTCGTTCTTGATGGATGCACAGGCAGATGCTGTGCTGGACGGAAATCGTTTCTTCCAGCGTCATGCGGCTATTTTGGGAAGCACCGGATCAGGTAAAAGCTGGTGTGTGGCAAACATTTTGGAGAAGGCTAGTGCTCTTCCTTATGCAAACATTATCGTATTCGATATGCACGGAGAGTACGCCAGCCTATCTGAAGGCCCGGAGCGAATTGCCGAGCGGTTCAGGATTGCCGGGCCGGGGGATCTTGAAAAACCGCCGCAGGATGTGCTTTTTCTTCCGTACTGGTTACTGAATCGTGAAGAATTGCTGTCGATGCTCCTTGACCGCAGTGATTCCAACGCGCCGAACCAAGCTGCGAGGTTTACAAAACATATCCGAGATTTGAAGCTTGCTACATTAACGCGAGAAGGTGAAAACGAAACAATAAAGTCTTTCACAGTTGATTCTCCGATTCCTTTTCTGATAAATGATTTGCTTAAAAAGCTAAATGCTGATGATACAGAAAAGGGAATTGGCGCAAACAACAGGCAAATAAAAGGCGAATGGGAAGGAAAGCTCACTCGCTTTATCTCTCGCTTGAAAACAAAGGTCGAGGACAAAACTTACGGCTTTATGTTCCAACCTCCTGCGGATGTGCAGGCCTATAACTGGCTGGCAAATATGCTCTGCAGGCTCCTCGGATATGAAGATGGGAGGAAGGGCATCAAAATCATCGACTTTTCAGAAGTTCCCTCGGATGTGTTGCCTGTAATTACCGGAACGCTTGCAAGACTGTTGTACAATGTTCAGTTCTGGGTTCAGCCGGAGCTTCGCACCCCATTTACGATAGTCTGCGACGAGGCACATCTTTATCTGCCAATTAAGGAAGATGCAGACGGAGTACAGAAGCAGGCGCTATACAATTTCGAGCGCATCGCCAAAGAAGGCCGAAAGTATGGAGTTTCGATTCTGGCGGTGAGCCAGCGCCCGGCCGATGTCAGTAAAACGATCCTCAGCCAATGCAATAACTTCATTGTCCTTCGCCTGACAAACGAGAGGGATAAAGGTGTCATCAAGAACCTGCTGCCGGATTCTCTAAAGAGCACCATTGAGTTCCTGCCGCTTCTGGATGTAGGTGAAGCCTTAGTCGTCGGCGACGCGATCCTTTTGCCAAGTAAGTTGCTTCTGGACAAGCCCGCCGAATCTCACAGGCCGGTCAGCGCTACAAAAGACTTCTGGAATGAGTGGGATACCAATTGCCCGAACAATGCAGCGATCGTCAATGCGGTGAACGCGCTACGTAAGCAGTGCAGATAAATCGTAGAAACCATATGGCGCCTCAAGAGAGCGTTAAAAAACGAACGCACCATGCAAGTCTTTCACGGACTTACATGGTGCGTTCATTTTCGCTTAAGCGCTGGCATGAAATAATAGCAAACTCATTGTAGTAATCTGAATCATTTGCCCGAAGTGGCCATATTCAGCTGTGAGATGCTCAGCAGGTTTTTGTGAGGGGCGTGGTAGAGAAGGGAATTCCATTCACAGTGCCGCTGATAATGAGCGTGTAGCTTTGTCCTTTGGTCACTGTGCAGGTACCGTAGAAATCTACATAGGAGGTTCCGCTTTCACTCCAACTGGCTACGGGAGTACTGCCGTGATAAAGCGTCATGGTAGCAACGATAGTCTTATTCAGGTCGCTGACAGATCCAGAGCACGTTGCCGTAGTTCCGCTAAAGGTGAGAGATCCAGACGCCACTGTGACAGGCAGCGGAATATCATCGTCAATCAGGGTGTCGAGATCTGCGGCGAAGCCAACCGGGGTGATGGAAAAAACTAGGAGCATCGCTAACAGCAGAGAGACAATTTTTTTCATAGGGAAACCTTCCTTTCTATAATGGCATCATAATTATAACGAAGGAACACAGGTTTTCCAGACAGCAATAAATTATTTTTCAGATATTCCCTCTGCAATTCTTATTAATTCCTCAACAGGATGAGCTCCCGACAGATTAAAGCTGATTGTCTCATCCATGTTTAGCCACATCAACGTATTGTACTCAACTGAATTCGGATCAGTGATGGCATCTGCAGGTAGTTCATTGATTTCTACTTGCTCATGTTGATATCCGTCTGTAAAAGCCTCCAAATAATCTGTTTCCCCAACAACCCAGTACTCAAGCATTATGGTATCATCGTCTTTTGAAAGAATAATCCTCCTTTTCTGCGCAGAAGAAAAGACAACCTGAATATCATAATCTCCGGGCAGCCAAGCAAACTCAACGTCCGGAAGAGAAACAGCGGATTCACTTTCTTCTTGCGTTCCATCGGAAAAGAACTGATAAAAGATGCTCTTCTCATAAGTGTTCCTTATCCATCGAGAGAAATCCGCTCTGGCATCGGGATTGAAGGCAAGAAATAGTGCGCCCGTGAGAAACACACCGATCAGGAAAACCGCCGCATGCTGAAGAATGCGCTTCCTGTGATTCCGCCGATCATCCAAGCGAAACAGCGCTTGCATCCGCCGCAGAAATGCCTCGGAAAAGGTATGGCGGGGTTCAAGGTCTTTTTCCAACGAACTTAACATCGAATCGCGAACTGCCTGAGCCGCGAAACGAAGGTCGTCATCAGAAAAGCCGCTGGGATCTGCCCGCCTCGAAAACAATTGAATCATACGCCTCCGTTATCCATGTCAAGCTGCTTGCGTAGGGCATCTTTTGCTCTCCAAATCAGCTTCTGCATACTTCCCTCCGTCATATCCATCATCTTCGCTATCTCTTTCGTGCTGTATCCGTTGTCAAAACGGAGGAGCAGCACTTCCCGATACCGGGCAGGCAGCTTTGCTAGTGCATCTGCCAAACCATTGTCTCCCGGCAAAGGAATATCCATACCCGGAAGCGTTTCCGTCAGATCTTCCCCAGCCAAACGTTTTCGGGAGCGGATGATGTCTATAGCCTTGTTTTCAGTAATAATAACGACATAGGATCGGGTTTCTGGACAGTTTACTTCTTTAACTTTGCTCAGGTTATCTATGATAGAGACGAAAGCCTGATGGACAGCATCTTCCGCGTCGTACTGATTCTTCAGAATTCTGTTTGCAGCAACGAACATTAATTGGCGGTACTTATTATAGATTGCCTCAAATTTTGATTTGTCCTCCTCGGACTCTATCATTTGCAGATAGATTAACATGTACTTCTTCTCCTTGCTGCCAAAAAACGTCATTTATAGTATAGCTTAGTTAAAATGCATTTTCGACATAATTCGCGCTTATATCCATAAAAAGATGCGTTTCACATATCCAATGAAACGCATTCTGTTTGCAGTTATGAATGATTATCGTTGAATGCCTCTATTACGTT
>ONSW01000010.1 GCA_900320595.1 uncultured Eubacteriales bacterium
TTCCGAAAATGGTTTTCTTCTTCCAATCCGGAGCACAAATGGATCAACCCCGGTTTTTGCACCGGCCCTTATCTGCCGATCTATGGTTTTGGGCTCTGCACCCTATATCTTCTGGCACTGCTGGGCGGCAAGACCGGGCTTGACGGCAGTATTCAGGGCCGCGCGCTCCTGTTTCTCGGCATGGCAATCAGCATGACACTGATCGAGTACATCGGCGGCCTCCTGCTGCTCAAAGGCGCGAAGATCCGACTCTGGGATTACAGCAACCGCCGGGGGAATATCCAGGGACTGATCTGCCCGCTGTTCTCGTTCTTCTGGGCGCTGCTCGGCGCAGCATACTATTTTCTGATCCATCCGCATATCCTCACCGCGTTGGCCTGGCTTTCGGAGAACCTGGCGTTTTCTTTCGTGATCGGTCTGTTCTTCGGGGTTTTTCTTGTTGACATGGCTTCGAGTGCCCATTGGGTCTCCCGTGTAAAGGCCTTTGCCGATGAAAACGATGTGATCGTGAAGGTTGAGAACCTCAAAGCCCATATTCATGCCGCACAGGAACGGGCTTCGGCGCGTGTTCATTTCTTCTTCGCCTCTCGCTCCGAGCGTCCCCTCGCCGAACATCTGAGGGAGGCGTATGAGGCGATGGAAAAGATAAAGCAGAAGAGCAAAACCGATAAAATCGGATAAAATCGCAGATCTGCACAAAAATCAGATAAAACCGTCGGTTTTCTCAACTATTGGGAAGACCGGCGGCTTTGCATATGGCGGGATCCGGCTGACCAAAGTAGAATATAGCCACCAAATTCAAAGGAGGCACATCCATGTCCATTTCCACCACAATGAAAAAATACGGTCTCACGAAAGCCTTTGACATGCTGTACAAGGACCCGGAGACAAACCTCGTCAAGCTCATGGACTGGGCGGACAAATTCGCAGACGGAGAATTTCCGGCTCAGCGCGCTGCGGTGCGTGCGGCGATCGAAGATCCCAACAACGCTTACTACCCCTATATTCGCCACATCATCCGTGACGTAGATCCCGAGGTCATGAAAACAACGGCGGTGAACTTCTTTATCAACGCCAACCTCATCGGCTGGCCGAAGGAAGAAGAACTCCGCGCCAAGTACAACTGCAACATCCCCTGGGCCATTCTGCTCGACCCCACTTCCGCCTGCAACCTGCACTGTGTGGGCTGCTGGGCCGCCGAGTACGGCAACAAGCTGAATCTGAGCTTTGAAGAGCTTGACGACATCGTCCGCCAGGGCAAGGAGATGGGCGTCTACTTCTATCTGTTCGCGGGCGGCGAGCCGCTGGTGCGAAAAAAGGATATCATCCGACTGTGCGAGAAGCATGACGACTGCATGTTCACAGCCTTCACCAACGGCACACTGATCGACGAAGCCTTTGCCGACGAGATGCTGCGTGTCAAAAACTTCGCCCCGGCCATCTCTCTGGAGGGCTTTGGAGAGGCCACTGACTCCCGCCGCGGAGCGGGTGTGTACGACAGAGTACTCAAGGCGATGGAGATCCTGCACGAGAGAAAGCTGATCTACGGCATCTCCTGCTGCTACACCAGCTTAAACTATGACTCCATCACCTCTGAGGAATACTACGACATGCTCATCGACAAGGGCGCGTATTTCTGCTGGTACTTTCACTACATGCCCGTGGGTAACGATGCCTCTCCCGAGCTTCTGCCCTCGCCGGAACAGCGTGCCGAGGTCTATCGCCGCATCCGGGATTACCGCAGCCGCAAGCCGCTGTTCTGCATGGACTTCCAGAACGACGCGGAGTTCGTCGACGGTTGCATTGCCGGTGGGCGTCGCTATCTGCATATCAACGCCAATGGGGACGCCGATCCCTGCGCGTTCATCCACTATGCCGACTCCAATATCCGCGAGAAGAGCCTGTTGGATATCATGCGCTCTCCGCTGTTCATGGCCTATCATGACGGACAGCCCTTCAACGACAACATGATGCGGCCCTGCCCCATGCTGGAGAATCCGGAAAAGCTGCGCGAGATCGTGGAGAAATCCGGGGCGAGATCCACGGATATGCAGTCTCCCGAGACGGCAGAGCACCTGTGCGCCAAATGTGACTCCTACGCCGCCTGCTGGACACCGAAAGCCGAGGAGCTCTGGGAAGCAAGAAAGGCACAGAAAGTCGCTCAAGTCGGCTCCGAACAATAAAGGAGGTCACTTCCTATGAAAAAAAGCGTATTTACCTCCGAATCCGTGACCAGGGGCCACCCGGACAAGGTCTGTGATCAGATCGCGGACCGCATCCTCGACGAGCTTTTGCGGCAGGATCCGGAGTCACATGTGGCCTGCGAGGTCACCTGCGCCACCGATCAGGTCCACATCTTTGGGGAGATCAGCTCGGATGCCCGCGTCGACTATGAGGAGATCGCCCGAAAGGTGATCGCTGAGATCGGATATACGGAGAGAGGCCACGGCTTCGATGCTGAGAGCTGCGCGGTGCGTGTCGATCTGCACGAACAGTCTCCGGATATTGCGCGCGGCATCTCCAAGAAGGGCGGGAAAGAGCTTTTGGACCACGGTGCGGGAGACCAGGGCATGATGTTCGGCTATGCCTGCCGTCAGACGGAAACGCTGATGCCCTTTCCGATCGAAACGGCCCATGCGCTGGCAAAGAGGCTGGAACTGGTACGTCGAACAAAGCTGCTGCCGTATCTGCTGCCCGACGGCAAAACGCAGGTCACGGTGGAGTTCGAGGACGAAAAGCCCGTGCGAGTTGCCACTGTCGTGGTGTCCGCCCAGCATCAGTCCGATGTGGATATCGAACAGCTGCGCGGCGATGTGATTACCCATGTGATCCTTCCCACGCTGCCGATCTCGATGGTTGACCGAAATACGGAATTCTTCATCAACCCCACCGGCCGTTTTGTAGAAGGCGGCCCGGCAGCGGATTCCGGGCTCACCGGGCGAAAAATCATTGCGGACACATACGGCGGTTATGCCCGCCACGGCGGCGGTGCGTTTTCCGGCAAGGACGCCTCAAAGGTGGACCGCAGCGGGGCCTACATGGCGCGCTATGTGGCCAAAAACATCGTGGCAGCAGGACTGGCGGATCGCTGCGAGGTACAACTGAGCTACGCTATCGGGCTTTCGGACCCCATGTCTGTCCGCATAGACACCTTTGACACGGCCCGCGTGGATGAGGCGATCATCCGGTCAATGCTCAAAGCGCATGCGGATCCCCGTCCTGCCGCCATTATCCAAAAATTCAATCTGACCGCTCCGCAGTATTCCAAGTTTCGGCAGCAACGCTGCAGAACTGCCCTGGGAGCAGACGGACATCGCCCAGGCGCTCCGGCGCTGAGATGCGGGCATGCGTGAGTATACCAATTACCTCCAAGCAACTGGCGGTGTCGCAATTCTTGCCTTACTGTTGGTATGGATGCAAAAGAGAAATAAAAAGTGAAAGGAAAACGTAATATGAAAGACCTCAAAAAGGTGGAGAAAGAAATCAAAAAGGAGCTCAAACAGGCTTCCCGCAAAAGCCTCGAGGAAATGGATGCGCTGAAGCAGCAGGTCCGCAGCGAGGCAAAGGAATTCAAAAAATCTGCGGGAGAGGCGCTTGAAGCCCATGATGTGGAGCGGGAAATCCGTCACGAGCGTATCCGGGCCGAAGCTGCCCATCTTGCCGTGCAGCATCAGCTGAAAAATGATGTGGAAGCAGAAGCAAAAGAGTATAAAAAACTGATAGGACAAAACAAAGAGCAATAACAGGTAATCGAGCAGCTTCATGTTTGCCGGGCATGTTTTCGCTATCTTTCACGCTCGCACCAGCCGTTGTGCCAGACGATCCTGAGAAGAAGCCCGTGGAAGAGGCTGAGGACGAGCAAGGCAAAAAAAGAAAACGTCGGTGTCGGAATTGATCACTCCGACACCGTCGATTTTATACGATCAAACAATCACACGATTGCACAAGCGCACGATATTTCGTGTGTTTGTATGGAGAAACGACTGCTGCGTCTGATTGAAGAGGGAAATCTGAATTTCCGGCAGGAAGCCAATCGACTGGTAAGCGGACTGATGCCTGCAGAGCTTGGAAACGGCAATGCGGAACGGCACTACAAGAATCTGGTGATTGCCTTTATCGCGGCCTGCACACGCGCCGCGATGCAGGGCGGACTTTCCCCGGAAACAGCCTATCTGCTCAGTGATAAGTACATTCACGGGGTGGAGGCCTGCACAAGCATGGCGGAGCTTGCGGATCTGAACGACGCCATGCAGGAGGATTTTGTCCGCCGGGTGCATGAGGCAAGAAACGGCGTTTTATCTCCGCAGATCCAGCAATGCTGCGATTATATACAGATCCATGTGGAGGATGAATTGAATCTTTCCATCGTAAGCGCCGCCATCGGATATTCGGCCTCCTGGCTTTCCAGCAAGTTCAAAAGAGAAACCGGCAAGAGTCTGTCACAGTATATTCTGGAGCAACGAGTGCTTTACGCCAAGGATCTGATCCGCTCCGGCAATCGTCCCATTCAGGAAATAGCAGAGCGTTTGCATTTCAAATCTCCCAGCCATTTCGGAGCTGTCTTTCGTCAGCAAACCGGCATGAGCCCGGGAGAATACCGTGTAAAGGGCAGCAAAAACAAGAGTGGACATGTGAAATAGCAAGACGCAGAAACTGTAAATAGATTAAGAGAGGGCGCTGAAACATCCCCATCCTCCGTCTTTCGAATATAATGATTAAAAAGCTTTACAGAACAGGGGCGGCCCATTTGAGCCGCCCCTGTCGCATATTTAGATTTCTCTCATTTGACCGTCTGTCAGCACATCGATCATGATCTTTGCGGCCAGACGGAAAGAATAGATGAACGTCTCGCAATCGGTGAGCACATTGACCTCCCGCTGGGCGGTCATGTATTCTTCAAACATTTCCTTCTGCTTTTCAGTGAAGGTGTCGGTCAGTGCATCCCCGGCCTTTACGAGGTCATCCAGAGCTTTCGCATACTGGCTGTTGCGCTTGAAGCTGCGCTCGCTGGGGCGCACATCGCCGAGGTAAAGGTCTTCCAGAATCAGCATTTCAGCACCTCCCTCAGCAGTAGATTAGCTCGCTTAGCACGATCTCTTCAGCCCGGTTGTGGATGCTGGTCATGCGGCGCACCCATGCCATCTGATCGGCGGCCTTGAGTACTTCGGTCACGCCCTCTTGCTTTGCCATCTGTCGGGTAAGCAGTTCCATGCGCTCCTCGCAGGCTTCGTCGACGATCTCAGCAAGGTGCTGATCCAAGCGACCGGTCAAAAGCATGCTGGAATACAGAGCAGGCCGATGCTCTTTCAGACAGCGTTTCAGCATCCGGCCATACTTGCCAAGGGGAGGGAGTTCGGGCATTGCTAGATTTGGAATGAGATAGCCGCTGATATCGGAATAGGTACCGCCCATTTCTTCAAAGATAGATTTCATGGAAAACTCCTTTCGGCCTGACCACAAAAATGACCCAAGCCAGATTGGAAAAGGCTTAATTGGATGGACGGATTGATACCTGATTTTCTGATTTTTATTTGTATTTCGCAAGATTGGATGGATTAGAATACCGGGAATGAAAAACGTGGACTTCAAGTCCCGCCTCGCGCACCAAAGAAAAAGCCCTAAATCGAAAGATTTAGGGCTTTTTTCTAACTTTTTTAGGAAATTCCTCGAGCGCTGGAACGGCCCTTTTGCCAGCATCCAACAAGCATCCAACAGGATCGGCTCTTGCTTCATATGTTTCCCGAAAACGGACTGCACATGGAAACCGCGCAAGGTTTTCCGGCAAACAAGACACACCATTGTCAAGATTCATACATCAGAGGTACTTCAAAGCATCTTTCGCTTTCAGTACCCGCCCCATGGACACAACTTGGTATTGATGACAGTTTCTTTGCTTTGCGCCTCGTTTCATGAACTGGGTCATGAGAAAATGCTCCGAACGGTTTCTTCTTTGGTTTTACCTACCAGCGGTTATTTCATGTTATCGCGCTATGGCTTTCCGTACAACTGGTGCTCCCCACTGACGGCATCATCCAATACACCCCGGGCGATTTCTATAGCCGACTTGACATCCCGGTTCATACAGACTGCCAATGCCGTAGCGCTTGCAGTAAAGCGTGCAGAAATACAGACAGTGCGAGCGCATGGAATTGAGAAACAGAGGCAGAAACACATTACCGGACAGGACACATTCCTCGTGCAGCAGCTCGTAGGTGGCTTCTGCGGCGGCCTCATTGCTCGCTGCGGTCCGGATCGCGTCAATCATCGGAGCAAGACTGTCCAGTTCCTCCGGCGTAGCCCGTTCAATGACTAAGCGGACGCAGAGAACTTCGTTGGCCAGCCGCATTTCCATGACAGAGCGGACCTCTTCGTCCCGCATGATGCCGCCGTTATAGCGCATCAGCACATTGAAGGTTTCCAAGGTGCCCTTGCGGCGATAGTCCGTGATATACACGCCCTGACGGGAGCGTACCTCCACAAACCCCATCTTCTCCAACTCAATCAGCCCCGCCGTGACCACCGGGCGGCTCACGCCCATCAGCGTACACAGTTCCCGCACCGGAGGGAGCTGATCTCCCACCTTCAACTCTCCGGATAAAATCATTCCCTCGATCTTCTGGACGAACAGATCGGTGAGGGACTTTGCCTCTATCTTTTCAAAGCCCATCGTTATGTCTCCTGTTCATGTGATATTACCACAAACATGTTTTCATTTTATCATCAAGCTGCCCAAGAGTCAATCGCACAAAATGGGTACTATTCCGAAAATGAAATCGCAGAAAACTTTTTCATTGAGCTTTCTCCGCCGGAAAAGTAGAATAATGCTGAGAGAGTGTTTGAAAGACCTACACATTATCAGGGAGGGACAAGCATGGCACACAGACCGAATATCCTAAAGCTGGCGACCAAGATCAGCCTGGAGAGCCTGACATACACCGGCATTACCTACAATGACCCCCTGCGTCTGGAGGCCAACCGTACCACGGAGGAGATCGCCAAACGCGCCAAAAAGGACGTGGACTTTACGCGTACTCAGCTCAACAAGCTGCGCGAGGCCGGCGTGATCCGCATTCGCCGGGTGGACGGAAAGGACTGCTGGTATTATCCCATCTGGGTGCCGGGCATCATGGAGGGTATTCTCTCCAACCGGGAACAGTGCGACAAATACCCCGTGCTTGGCGAGTGCTTTGAGGAGTACACCCGCCGCCGCGTGTCCATGCTGGCTCCCTTTATGGACGTGGGTATGAACATGATGCGCGTCATCCCGGTAGAGAGCGCCATTGAAAACAACACGCACAAGGCGAGTTATGACGAAGTGGCAAAGCTGGTGGAGGACGCCTGGGCGATCTCCGTGGGGCCATGTTCCTGCCGCCGCGCCCGCCGACTCATGGGCGAGGGCTGCGGGCATCTGGAAGAGGACATGTGTATGTACCTCAACGATAACGCCATCAACTATTCCGAGACTGGCGCCCATCGACTGATTTCCAAGGAAGAGGCCTATGAGATTCTCAAGCGTGCCGAACAAAACGGTCTGGTGCATGAGCTGAACGTCGCGCCCGGCTATGAGGACACCACCGCCATCTGCAACTGCTGTGGCTGCTCCTGCTTCGCGCTGCGCATCGCCACTTATTTTCGCGCGCCCGACGCCATCCGCACGAATTATATTGCCAGGGTGGACAAGGACAAGTGTGTTGCCTGCGGGCAGTGTGTGGAAAACTGCCAGCTCAACGCGGTAAAGCTGGGGCAGAAGCTATGTCCCCGCCCGGCCAATGAGCCGCGCCCGGCAGAGACGCCCCGCAATACGCTCTGGACCTCGAAGCGTTACACGCCGGATTACCGCACGGCACGCACGGATGTGATGCCCGAGGGAACGGCCCCCTGCAAGGCGGCCTGTCCCGCCCATGTACCGGTGCAGGGCTACATCAAACTGGCCTCCGAGGGGCGCTATGCCGAGGCGCTGGAGCTCATCAAGCAGGAGATCCCGTTCCCGGCGGTCTGCGGCAGAATCTGCAACAAGAAGTGCGAGGAGGCCTGCACCCGCGGCGATATGGACGCGCCGGTGGCCATCGACGAGATCAAAAAATACATCGCAGAGCGGGAGCTGAACGCGGATACCCGTTATGTTCCAAAGCTCCTCAATCAGATCGGCAAGCCCTACCCGGAGAAGATCGCCGTGGTCGGCGCAGGCCCTGCGGGCTTGAGCTGCGCTTACTATCTGGCGGTCAAGGGCTACCCGGTCACCGTTTTTGAAAAAGAGCAGGTGCTGGGCGGTATGCTCACGCTGGGCATTCCCTCCTTCCGGTTGGAAAAGAGCGTCCTCAACGCCGAAATCGATGTGCTGCGTGAGCTGGGCGTAGAATTTAAGACCGGCGTGGAGGTCGGCAGGAACGTGACGCTCGACGCGCTGCGGCAGGAAGGCTATAAGTCCTTCTATCTGGCTATCGGTGCCTCCAAGGGCGCGAAGCTGAATATCCCCGGGGAGGAGCTTGACGGCGTCTATACCGGCGTGGACTTTCTGCGCCATGTCAACCAGGGCGAGCGCCCGGAGATCGGTGATGAGGTCGCAGTCATCGGCGGCGGCAATGTGGCGCTGGATGTGGCGCGTTCCGCTGTCCGTCTCGGCGCGAAGGTGACGGTCTATTACCGCCGCAGCGAGGAAGAGATGCCGGCCGACAAGGACGAGGTCGCGGAGGCGAAAGCCGAAGGGATCGAATTCAGATATCTGGTTGCCCCTGTGGAAATCAGCGGTGAGGGCCGGGTGCAGAGTCTTCGTCTGGAAAAGATGCTGCTGGGCGGAAGAGACGATAAGGGCCGCCGCATTGCGAAGGGCACAGGTGAATACGAAACCGTACCCGTTGCAGCGGTGCTCTCCGCCACCGGGCAGAAGGTGGAATTGGGCGGTATTGGGCTTGTCACGAACAAGCACGGCACCGTGGACGTCGATCCTCTGACCTGTCAGACCACAACACCTGACGTGTTTGCAGGCGGCGATGTGGTCACCGGGCCGAAGTTTGCCATTGATGCGATTGCCGCCGGCAAGGAAGCTGCGGTCTCCATTCACCGTTTTGTCCATGAGGGACAGAGGCTGGATCTGGGACGTGACCGCAGGGATTACAAGCCCTTTGATAAGGCAACCGTGCAGATCGGCGTGGGTGGCTTTGACTCTGCACCGCGGCAGCGTCCCACCGGAGCAAACGCCGCCGTTGCGAAGACGACCTTTGACGATCTGCGCGTCCCCTTCACCGAGGAACAGTTGAAGACTGAGTGCGCCCGCTGCCTGGGCTGCGGCACGGCTGTGGTGGACGAGTTCATGTGTGTCGGCTGCGGCGTCTGCACCACCAAGTGCCGTTTCGGCGCGATCCGTCTGGAAAAGATCCACGACGCGGACAACCTGGAATACTTCGACACGCTGGGCCGCATCGTGGCCAGTGTTCCCGGCAAGGGGATCAATATCGTAAAAAAGCACATCGGAAAGTACGGTGGGAGCAATGCATGAAATCGGCATCGTCCGTCAGATCCTGCGTACCGTAGAAAGCTTTGCAGAAAAAAACGGCGTTGAGGATATCCGAGAGGTGGTCGTGGACTGCGGCGAGCTGTCACTGGTAATCCCGAAGTATCTGGAGGAGCTCTATCCCGTCGTGGTCAAGGACAGCATTTTGAAGGACTCAAAGCTCGTAATCAATATCGTACCTGGCATGGCCGAGTGCGATGCCTGCGACGAGATCTTCAATGTGGTGGAGCACAAGGGCTATTGCCCCAATTGCGGCAGCTTTGATAAAACTATTCTGAGCGGGAAAGAGTTTGCTATCCGCGAGATTGTGGTACCGGCATAGGGGTTCTTCATTGATAGGGTCAAGCCCGGCTTTTTTGCGTAGAAGGGAATCAGATTTCTTTCATCTGCCCATCGGTCAGCACATCGAGCATAATCTTTGCAGCCAGACGGAAAGAGTAGATAAAAGTCTCGCAAAACGCCTTTCGGCCTGACCACAAAAATGACCCAATCTGGCTTGTTTATCCGCCGATCATGATGTACAGTATTTTGATTGCTGCAGCCTATATTCTGACGATGAAATGGGTGACGGACAGAAAAGCGGGAGCTGCGGCTCCCGCTTTTGACATTCCCGGTATGCAAAAGCTTTACTATCCGGGCAAAAGAGCGTAAAATAAACGCACAAAGAAAATCTCCGCTTCCCGGGAGGCGGGGCAACGGGTTTAGGAGGGCAATATGGACTACGCAAAAGAGTCGCTTCGCAAGCACTATGAGTGGAAGGGCAAGCTGGAGGTGGTAAGCCGCGCCGCGGTGGATTCCGCCGAAGCGCTGAGCCTTGCCTATACGCCCGGCGTTGCCGCCCCCTGCCTGGAGATCCAGAAGGACGAGAAGAAGAGCTATGAGCTGACGAGACGCTGGAATACCGTTGCGGTGGTCACAGACGGCACAGCCGTCCTCGGTCTCGGCGACATCGGCCCGGAGGCGGGCATGCCCGTCATGGAGGGCAAGTGCGTCCTCTTCAAAGCCTTCGGCGATGTGGACGCCATTCCTCTCTGTGTACGAAGCCATGACGTGGACGAGATCGTGAACACCGTGCGCCTGCTTGCCGGCAGCTTCGGCGGCGTGAATCTGGAGGACATCTCCGCGCCCCGCTGCTTCGAGATCGAACGCAGGCTCAAGGAATGCTGTGACATTCCCATCTTCCACGACGATCAGCACGGCACCGCCGTCATTACCCTCGCGGGACTGACGAACGCGCTGAAGCTCGTGGGCAAAAAGCTTCCGGAGGTACGGATCGTCCTCAACGGCGCGGGGGCGGCCGCGACTGCCATCACCAGGCTCCTCATCACAGCCGGCGCCGTGGATGTGACGCTCTGCGACCGCAGCGGCGCGATCTGGAACGGCCGCAGCGAGCACATGAATCCCGCGAAGGACGAGATCGCGGCGATCACAAATCCGCAGCTCCGCAAGGGAAGCCTTGCTGAGGTCATCCGCGGCGCGGACGTGTTCATCGGCGTGTCGGCGCCCGGTGTGGTGACGAAGGAAATGGTACAGACCATGAACCGCGGCGCGATCCTCTTTGCCTGCGCCAACCCCACGCCCGAGATCTTCCCGGAGGACGCCAAAGCGGGCGGCGCGGCGGTGGTCTCGACCGGACGCTCGGATTATCCCAACCAGGTCAACAACGTGCTCTGCTTCCCGGGCATCTTCCGCGGCGCGCTGGACGTGCGCGCAAGCGACATCAACGACGCGATGAAGCTCGCAGCCGCTTCCGCGATCGCTGGCCTGGTTTCCGACGAGGAGCTCTGCGCCGACTATATCCTGCCGAAGGCCTTTGACCCGCGCGTGAAGGACGCCGTGGCCGGGGCCGTCAGACAGGCGGCCAGAGATTCCGGCGTGGCGAGGCTGTAAAAGAGAAAAGCAAAAAAGGATCCCCGAATCTTTTGATTCGGAGATCCTTTTTTCATAAAATGATTTGAAGTGATGTAAGGGCGCGTCAGCGGATGCTGCCGCCCGCAACGGGCGTAGTCTTTACATAGGTCCAGCGGAAGGATGCCTCGGGGTTTAAGATCCGCTCGGAGAGCAGGGAAGCGGCCAGACGGCCGATCTCCGCGCTCGGGATCTTCGCGGTGGCGAGCGGCGGCTCGATAAGCGTAGCCTCAAGCGAGCCGTCAAACCCGGCGATCATCACGTCCCGCGGCACCGAGAGCCCCATCTTTTTCAGCGCCGTGATCAGATGGATGGCGAGATAGTCGTTGGCACAGGCAAAGGCGTCGGGCAGCGAGGGCATGGCCGCAAGCTTTTCGAGCAGCCACTCGGTGCTGCCGTACAGATCGCTGTCTTTCTCGAGGATCGAGCGCTCGCGGTCGACCGGCAGTCCCGCGTCGCGCAGCGCGATGCAATAGCCGAGCCAGCGCTCAAAAAAGCTGTTGCAGTGTTCGCTGTCGCCCACAAAGCCGATCCGGCGGGCGCCGGCGGCGATCATCCGTCTGACCAGCGAGATCTCGCTCGAGAGATTCTCCATCGAGACATAGTCGCAGCCGATCAGCGACATGCTCGCACGGGCAAAGCCGTCGACGAAAACGGTCGGCTTTTTCAGCGAGCAGATCATATCGAGGTATTCCCGGTCAAACAGCTCGATCCCGAGGAAGCCCGCGGTCTGAGAGAGATCGAGGTGGGGCGGCAGACGCCGCTCCGCGATCTCGGCGGGGGAGATCTCATAGATCTTCACGGTGTAGCCCGTGCGGCAGATCTGATCGGTGAAGCTGGTGATGAAAAAAGCGCCGAAGGAATGGCTCAGCAGCTTGTGGCGCGTCAGAAGCGCGATATTGGCGCCGCTCCCGGCCGCGTCGCCGGCGGGGGCTTGAGAATAGCCGAGCTCCCGCGCCTTGGCGAGCACCTGCCTGCGTGTCGCCTCCGGCACGGAACCGCGGCCGTTAAAGACCTTGGAGACTGTGTTGCGGGACAGCGCGCAGGCGTCGGCGATGTCCTGCATGGTAACTCTTTTCAGCGCCATAAATACTCCTTCGTGCGTCTTTGCATCCATCTGCTGTTATCTATTAACAGCATATCATGACACCGGGGGAAAAGCAAGATTTACAAAATGTAAAAAGTCAAAAAGAGCCGTTCGGCAACATGTCCATAAAAGTGGGCATTTGCCTCAACGAAAGCGACAAAAAGTAAAGCAAATGCACAAAACCAATTGACACTGTGGCCACAATATCTTATACTAAATATGGAAAAATGTTTACATTTTGCACATTATCTTGTTTTACGTGCACGGCAATTGGTTGTACGCGTGCGGAACAGGCGGATAGAAGCAAGGAGGTTTTCGATATGAAACATACGAAGATCCTGATCGCGGTGGTGCTCCTGTTTGCGCTCCTGCTCTCCAGCTGCGGCCAGGCGGCTCCCCAGGCCGCGGAGACGGTGCGGCGCACGGTCAAGGAAGCGCCCGCGCCGGCGGCTGCGGGGAGAGTGGAGCTGCTCTCGGCCTACCATGAAGCGCCGGCGGCCGGCACGTTTGCGCTGCCGCTTTCCGCTCCCGGACAGGTAACGCCGACAACGGTGGAGCACAACACGATGTTCCGCGCCAAGTTTGAAGGCAATGCCGTCTCGGGCCGCGGCGAGGTCGTCGACGGCGTGTACCGTTTTGCCGCCGACAAGACCGACGGCGAGGCGTGGCACGTCAAGCTCGAGTGCAACTATCCGACGGTCGCGGGGCGCGACTACCGCGTGACCTATCGCTTCCGCTCGGACGTGGCCGGCAAGGTCAAGTTCGGCGACTTTCAGGAGTTTGATATCCATGAGGGCGAAAACAGCGTCACCGGTGTCCTGATCGCCACCTCCGGCACGAGCTATCTGGATCTGCAGCTCGGCATGCTGCCGGCCTTCACGATCGACTTTACCGAGATCGAGATCGAGGAGTACGCGGACGAGGTCGACTATGAGAACGCGCTCACCGTGCCCGTTAATTTTGAAAAGGAATCCCTCGTCTGGGAAAAGCACGACCAGGGCTATGCCCCGGTCCTCACGCGCAGCCGCGACGAGGTCACCGTCGAATATCTCGCCACATCCTGGGACAACGGCGTGTGGAAGTCCCGTCTGTATATCAAGACCGGCATGATCCCCGAATCCGGCGTCCACTATCGCGTCACGGCGGACGTGACCTGCGATCAGGATCTGCCCTTTGAGGTGCTGCTGAACAACGGCGAGGAAGAAAAGGGCTATGGCGCCCTTTACGGCCAGAACGCAGCCGCCGGCAAGACGATGACCTGCGAGTCCGTGATCACCGGCAGCAGCGAAGGCGACGAGCTCATCATGCAGTTCTCGCTCGGCGACGCGCCGGAGGGCTCCGCCGTCAAGATCGGCAATCTCCATGTGGAGAAGATCAAGGATCACTATTCCAGCGTCCTGCCCCCGCTCTTCGCGCTGGACACCTCGGTCGAGACCGGCAAGATGCTTTACGGCGCGATCCCCACGTCGTTCAAAAACGTTCCGCTCAGCTTTTCCTACAGCGGGACCGACACGGTCTACTGCTGGGGCGCAGACGGCTATGTGGTGGCGCTTGACGAAAGTGCCTCTTCTGCCACGCTGAAGATCTCCCAGGCTCCCGAGAGCGGCCGCGAAGGATGGAAGGCCAAGCTTTGCGCCGCGACCGGCGTGACGCCCGCAGCCGGCGAGACCTACAAGGTCAGCTTTGACGTCAGTGCGACCGGGGACCAGGCAAAATTTGAAGTCACCTTTGACGGCAACGCGGAAAAGGACTACGGCGCAATCTATGAGGGGCTCAGCCTGACGGCCGGCGGCACGAAGAGCGTGGAATACACGTTTACCCCGGTCGCGTCCTGCGGCCCGCTGACAGTCCAACTGCAGCTCGGCGAGACCAACACGACCGCGGGCAACACCGTGACGCTGAGCAATCTCAGCATCGAGAAGGTCAAGGCGGAGTACAATACGGTCGGCACGGCCAATTATGATGATGCAGCTACGGCCGATTTCTGGGCAGAGGAAAAATATACGGGCGAGGGCGGGGCAGTCCTCACCGAAAAGGAAGGCACTTTCAGTCTCGAGATCAAAGATCCCCCTGCTGACGGACGGGAGGCCTGGAAGGTCAAGTTCTTCGTGAACACTGGCGTCAGCTTGACGGAAGGCAAGCAATACCGCATCAGCGCCGACGTGGTGTCTACGAAAGCGTTTAACTACGATCTCGTTTACACGGACGGCGCGGGCGACGACGAAGCTCATCGCCCCTTCCCCGCGAAGTTCAACGCTCCGGCGCCGACCGCAGTTGAGACCGTGAGCTGTGATGCCACCGCTGCGATCGGCGGCAACCTGATGCTGCAGTTCAACCTGGGCAACATCCCTGAACCCGGCACCTTTACGGTCAGCAATGTTCAGGTCAGAGAACTGACGTCCGGGGAAACGGTTACCATGACCGGCTATCCCGTCACGACGCATTCCGGCGAGTCGGAGACAAACAAGGACGTCACGCTTTCTCTGGTTGAAACCATGAGCTATGATGGGTCTGCAGCGGCTGCAGTGCTTTCAGACGGCGGTGCTGTCCTTACGATTACGAAGCCGCATGGTGAAGGCGGGCATGAATATTCAACCGGCATGAAGCTGGGCACCGGCATCACGCCCGAGACCGGCAAGAGCTATCGCGTTACCGCCACGATTGATGCGACAAGGAGCCTGGGATCCTCCTTTGCTTTCGTCCTTCAAAACGCAAGCGGGGGTGATGCTTATGGAGGCAAATGGGAACAAAGTGCGGCAGGCACCTTTACGATCAATTTCACTGTCAATCGCCCTGCCGAACAGTGCGGCGAGCTGCGTCTCGGCCTTGAGGTCGGCAATGCCGAGGCCTCCGAAGAGGAACCCAACGTCATTACTGTCCGCGATATCTCTGTAAAAGAGATCGTGTCTGCACATGACGAGACGGAGAACAACAATTTCAGTATCGTGTCCGACGACGGAAATCATAAAGCGACGCTGACCGGTGACGGCTCGAGCGCAACGGCTACGATCAATGCGTCTCCGCTTACGGACGAGTGGAAGCTCAAGATCTATGCCAACACGCACACCGAACTGCAGGCGGGCAAGCAATACCGGATCGAGATGAACGTAGCCGGAGATGGTTGGTTTGTGGACTTCAAGCGCACCCATGGCACCGGTGAAGACGAATTCAATGGCACGATGGCCTTTGACGGTCTGGTTACGAACACCGTCACGCCTGAGGTGACAGGCAACCTGGAGATCGTTCTAAAAATCGGCAAGGTAGCTGTCGGCAGCAGCGTCACGGTCAGCGGTATCAAGATCATGGAACTCGGTGAAGCGACAGAGGGAGATAATCTCGTTACGGCGGCAAAAGCGGACTACTGGACGGAAGCCGCCTACAACAAGGCCGGCGCGGGCAATCTCACCGCCTCCGGCACCACAGCCGAGCTGGAGATCCTCGCGCCGCCCGCCAATGGCCGCGAGGACTGGAAGGTCAAGCTCTTCCTGAATACCGGCATTGCTCTGACGGCCGGCAAGGATTACCGCATCAGCGCAGACGTGTCCTCGGACAAGGAGCTCGACTATGCGATCTGCTATACCGACGGCGTAAGCGATGCCAAGGAGCATCAGGTGGCGGACACCAAGAGCGGCCTGCATGCCTCATCCTCTGCCCAGACGGTCGTCTGCAACGCTTCGCCCAGCGCCGATGCGACGCTGAATCTCCAGCTTAACCTCGGCCTTGCCTCCGAGCCCTGCACGGTAACGGTCAGCAATGTAAAGGTGGAGGAGATGATCGAGGGAGAGAGCGAGAAAGTTCTGCCCTCCTTCAGCTATGACAGCGTCGGCTACGTCAGCCGCGCGGCGGACGACGGCTATGTCACGCTGCTTGAGCAGGGAAGCTCCTCCGCGACGCTGCACATCCTGCAGGCGCCCGCTTCCGACCGCAATTTCTGGAACGTCAAGTTCAACGTCAAAACCGGCTTCACGCCCGAGAAGAACAAGGGCTACCGCGTGAGCTATGACCTCACCGCGGCCAAGTCCCAGAGCGCCTTTGAGGTGTTCTACGACGGCAATACCGAGTCCGCCTACGGCGCCCAGTATGCCCAGTCGCTCTCCTCCGGCAAGAATTCGTTCGCTTACATCATCTATCCCGGCGAGAGCAAGGGCGAGCTCGTGCTCCAGCTCCGCTGCGGCAAGACCGACGGGACCGACGGCAACACCTATACCTTCAGCAACCTGAAGATCGAGGAGGTCGCCTTCCGCTATACGCAGACGCCCGAGGTGAAGAAGGTCACCACGCTCGACACCCAGAACGGCTATATCGAGCAGCTGGATGTGACGCGCGACAAGGCGACGGTCCGCATCGAAAAGACGCCCGCCACCGGACGCGAGGCCTGGAAGAGCAAGCTCTTCGTCGAAACCGGCGTGACGCTCAACCCCGGGCAGAAGTACCGCGTCAGCATGGACGTCAGGTCCATCATCCCCGCGCCCTTTGAAGTCTGCTTCAACAACGGCGGCGTGGAAAAGGGTCTCGGCGCCATCTTCGGGCTGATCTCGACGCCCGCCGGCCAGCACGTCGAGTACGTCACCTATGCCAAGGAGGCCACCCAGCTCGTGATCCAGCTTTCGCTGGGCAACTGCTCGCCTCCCAACAGCATCATCCTCAGCAACGTCAAGGTCGAAAAGGCCGGCGCGATCGATCTGGTTTCGGATACGATCTATACCTTCTAATGCGAAGCATCTGAGAGAAACCGGAATTTCAGACAAGAAAGGCGAGTGTGCTTTATGCTTAAACGACATTCCATGATCGCGCTGTTCCTGATCCTGGCGCTGCTGCTGTCGGGCTGCGGCTCCGCGGCCGCTCCGGCCGGGAACCTCGCGGAGACCCCGGCCGAGACCGGCAGCGAGGCGGGCACATACGAGCGGCTCCCCGACGAGGCCTATGAGGCGGTCGACTATGCCCTGTATCCCAACCCGGAGGGCGGCTATGTGGGCGACGTCATGCCCTTTGTGACCGACGACGGCACGCTGGAGCTGTACTATCTGTATGACACGGACCACAACGGCCAGGGCTACCACCCGATCTACAAGTACAGCACGAAGAACCTGTATGAATACAAGGATCACGGCATGGTGCTCAATTTCGGCCAGATGTCCGATCCCGACCCGGCGCTCGGCACCGGCTCCGTCCTGCAGGATCCCGACGGGCTGTACCACTTGTTCTACACCGGCCACACCAGTCTCGGCAACAGCGGCCAGGGGACCGAGTGCGTCATGCACGCCACCAGTACCGACCGCGAGAACTGGGTCAAGGACGGCGTCCTCTTCAACGCGCCCGAGGGCTATTCCTCCGTCGACTTCCGCGACCCCGAGGTCTTCTGGGTCGACCGGGATCAGTGCTACTGGCTGCTGATCGCGGCGCACGAGGAAACGCTGGGCGGCGTCGTGCTGAAGTATACCTCCACCGATCTGAAGAACTGGGAGCTTGTCGGCCCGATCTTCGCGCCGCTCAAGCAGTACATGTGCGAATGCCCCGACCTCTTCTGCATCGGCGATACCTGGTATCTGACGTACAGCTGGGACTGCGTCACCTATTATGCGATGAGCGATTCCATGGACGGCCCCTTCGTCGCCCCGCGCGACAACCTTCTCGACGGCAAGGGCCTGACGGAGGGCAACGGCTTTATCTTCTACGCGGCCAAGACGGCGGAGATCGACGGCAAGACCTATCTCTGCGGCTGGCTCGGCCGCATGGGCATGAGCTCGGACTCCGGCATGTACCAATGGGCCGGCAGCGTGATGAACCACGAGCTTGTCCAGCGCGAGGACAAGACGCTCGGCGTCAAGGCGCCCGACATCTTTGCCGAGTACTTCACGATGGACAAGATCGTCCCGGCGGTTCCGCTGACGGACGGCGTCGCGATCGACGGCAGCAGCATCACGCTCACACCCGCGGAGGAGAGCTTCGCTCAGGCCGACATGGGCACCCGCCCCGCGACGATGACGCTTGAATGCGACGTGCGCTTTGACGGCGAAGGCGTCGTGGGCTTTACCTTCGGCGGCAGCGACAGGGACGAGACCTGGACCGCGCTCTGCCTGGACGGACGGCAGAACCTGCTGCACTACGAGGGCTATGAGATCGAGGATCTGCGCTCCTATGAGCCCGGCGCGGTCACCAAATTCGACTTCTCCCGCAGCGACACGCACCACGTGAAGCTGGTCTGCGAGAACGAGATTGTGGTCCTTTATATCGACGATTACAAGGCGCTCTCCTCCCGCATCACCCATTCGATCGACGGCGCGCACATCGGCGTGTTTGCCGAGGGCTGCGAGGCGAGCTTTGAGAACATCAGCATGAAGATCCCCGGCTGAGGGCCGCGGGAAGAAACATAAATAGAACCCGGAACCGATCGGTTCCGGGTTCTTTTTTACATTATGCTTTACTTTTCTGCGCCGGCGCCGTCACGGGAAAGGACGGCGCCGATCGTTTGCATCATGACGTTCACGTCCACGGGCTTTGCGATATGCGCATGCATCCCGGCTTCCTCCGCGGCCCGGATATCCTCGGCGAAGGCGTTTGCCGTCATCGCGATGATCGGGATGCGCGCGGCGTCCGCCTTATTCTTCTTCGCCAAAGATCCTGCAGCCCTTTCTGCCGGCCTCCTTTACCTGATAGAGCGCGGCGTCGGCGTCACGGAAGATGTCGCCCTGCGGATTCTCTCTGTCGGAGAACGCCACACCGACGCTCAGCGATACGGGCGGCAGATCATCCTTGGGATGCTGCAGCAGATCGTTCATGCGTCCGATCTTGTTGTGCACAAGCTGGCTCATCGAGCTGTTGACACGGGTCATGACGACCACGAATTCGTCGCCGCCGATGCGGCAGAGGATATCGACGGAGCGGAAGCTCGCGCGCATCAGATCGGCCACGCGCTTGAGCACCCGGTCGCCGACGGCGTGGCCGTAGGTGTCGTTCACACCCTTGAAATCGTCCACGTCGATCAGGATCAGCGCCATGTGCTGCTTGTCCGTGCTCTCCATCAGCAGATCGTAGGCGCCGCGGTTGAACAGCCCCGTCAGCGCGTCGTGGGACGCCTCGTGGCTGAGCTTTTCGCGCACGATCCGGTTTTCCTGCAGGATGCGGTTGTAGATGCGCGTGACAAAGCGGAGCTCCTCGACGCCGGTCGGCGTGATCTCCTCCTGCTCCTGCATCTTCAGGACCATCCTTGTCAGCGGCTTGCGGACCATCGCGGTGATGAGCGTGATGATCCCCAGCACGATCAGGAAGAAGATGATCGTCATGGCCGTCTGGATCCTGACGAGGAGCGACAGTCTGGCCGAGGCCTGCTCCAGGTCCTGGCTCGACGAGAGGATCAGCGCCTGCGTGCAGAGATTCACATTCTCGCGGATGCGATCCTTGTAGTGCATGTAATTGTTGTCAAAGACGAGCGACTGGGCCATGTCCTTGAGCTCGGCGCCCGTCATGGCGCGCTCGGCGTCCGTGAGCGCGATCGACGCGATCTCCGCCGGAATGCCGGCAAGATCGTAATGCTCGGCCTCGAGCATCAGCCGCATGGCTCTGTTCTCGATCACGACCAGCTCGTTTGACAGCGACAGCGCGGTGTTGAGACTGTTGATGGCGCTGCGGTCGCCCTCAGAGAGCAGCGCGGAGAGACGCTCGACGGCCTTGTCGCGCCGCCTGGTCTGCTCGACCTCTTCAATAAAGTCGTTGAGATAGTCGATCTCGCCCGTTACGACGAAGCAGCGGACGCGGTCGGTCAGGTAATCCGAGCCGGACTCCATATCCGAGGCGGCCATCTGCGAGACGATATAGCGGCCGCTTGCGGCTTCCATGCGCTGATAGCCCTTTGTGACGGCAATGTCCGAGATCAGCAGCGCTGCCGCGGCAAAGAAGGCAAGAATGGCGAAGAAGAGCGAGGCTGTCCTCAACTGGAAGCCGGCATGCTCTTTGACCGGGTCTTCGATCGATGCCGCCGCGGAGGGGATCTCCGGCGCGTCCGCCCTGTCGCGCAGCAGCTCAAGCTTGGCGCTGCGCGCAATCTGGTCGGTCGCGCAATCCTCCCCTCTGTCGGTCGCGGGAGAGGCCGCGGCGGTGAGATCCGCTTCTTTCTTCTGCAGGATAAAGGGCTCAAATTCCTCGGCCGGAACGGGCTTGGAGAAGAAATAGCCCTGCACGAGGTCGCAGCCGAGCGCCTTGAGCACATGCAGCTGCTCCTCCGTCTCGACGCCCTCGGCAATCACGGGAACGGACAGATGATCCGAGATCCCGATGATCACCTCGACGATATGGGTGTTCCCGCCGGCCTTGAAGGCCTCGCGGATAAACTGCATATCCAGCTTCAGCGCGTCGATCGGGAGCCTGGAGATCATGTTCAGCGAGGAATACCCGGTCCCGAAGTCGTCCATCTCGATCTGAAAGCCGTCCTGGCGCAGCGTTTCCACCGTCGCGATGATCTGGGCGGAATCCTGAGTATAGGCGGATTCCGTGACCTCCAACAGAAAGTCGCGCCCGGTGAGACCATGCTCGCGGATGATCTCCTGAAGCGTTGCGGGCAGGTTCGGGTCGTACATATCGATCCGGGATACATTGACGGAGACCGGGACCGAATAGCCGAGACGGTCCTTCCAGTCGCGCATCTGCCGCGCGGTCTCGCGCCAGACATAGGTGTCGAGCCGCTGGATCAGACCGTTCTCTTCAAACAGCGGGATGAACACGCCGGGGCTGATCATCCCAAGCTCCGGGTGGATCCAGCGCACAAGCGCCTCCGCGCTCGAGAGGACGGGGGTATCCGGCCGCACGTCGAATTTGGGCTGGTAATAAACCTTGAACTGCTTCTCGCGGATCGCCTTCGAAAAGTCCTCGATGAGCTTTTCGGCATAGAGCTCGCGCTCGTGCAGGCTGTTGTCATAGATGCCAATCGCGCGCGTATAGGAGTTCTTCGTCGTGTCGGCGGCCATTTTGGCACGGTCGACGCGGCGCTCCATGTCGATCGACTTGTCGGCGCAGGAATAGACGCCCATGCGCAGACGCACGCGGCTCTCCGAGGTGTCCTCGTTCGTGAGACTGGCGGAGGCGCTCTCCAGCAGCGTCTCATAGTCGTCGCGGTGCGGGCAGTAGGCCATAAAGGTATCGGCCTCGAGACGCGAGACGATGCCGCCGTTCGCGCCGATCGATTCGCGCAGCAGCTGGGCGATGCGGCGCAGCACCTCGTCGCCGTAGGCCTTTCCGTAGCGTTCGTTGATCATGCGGAAATGGTTGATATCGATGATCACGGCGTCGGTCTCGACCTCCGGGTGGAACTGGTCATACTGTTCGGCATAGCGGAAGAAATACTCCCGGTTATAAAGCCCTGTCAGCGTGTCGCGCTCGGTGGACTGGATGATGTCGCGGTCCTCAAACAGCTCGATCGTACGCAGCACGCGCGCGTGGATCACGTCGACGTCGGGATAGGGCTTTGGAATAAAGTCCGTCGCGCCGAGGCGCAGGCTCTCCACCTCCGTGTCCTTCTCCGAGGTCATGACGATGACGGGGATACGGGAGAGCGACGCGTCTTCCTTTATGATCTTCAGCACGTCGAGACCGGACAGGACGGGCATCATGATATCCAGCAGCACCAGAGACAGCGTGCCGCTGTTCGCACGGATCATCTCCAGCGTCTCGCCGCCGTCGGAGGCGAAGAGCAGCTCATAGTCGCTCTTTAAGATCTCGCCGAGTATCTCTATCTCTCGGTTGATCATCTCGTCGTCCGCGATCAGGATCTGTCTTTTCCCGTTTGCGGAGTGAAATTTTTCATGGCTTTTCAGCATTTTTCCGGAGCATCCCCTTCCCGGCTCCCTCTCCCGGCCGGACGGCGGGAGAAGCATGACAATAGTAAGACCGCGGCAATAATAAAATATAATACTACTTTATATTAAACCACATCGCGGGGAATCGTTCAATCCTGGATTTCACGCAGACAGGCAGGAGCGGCCGGTTTTATCCCGCCACCGTGCAGGGACAAAACCGATCCGGTGACGAACTTCGCCCGCTTCCGCAAACAATACGACATCGAACAAACGCAAAAACGCAAAAAAGCAGCCCCGTTCCCACGGGGCTGCTTTTTTGTGTTTATCCCTCGCGCAGCACGGCGCTGGTCTGGGGGCCGAGCGTCAGCACGCTGCCGTCAAGCACGGCGTCGCCTTGCCCGATCGAGGCGGCCAGCACGGAAAAGTCATGGCCGCCGATCGACGAAAGATCAAAGCTCTGCTCGTTCGTCGAGGCGTTGTGCAGCACGCATACGGCGCTGCCCTCCCATTCGGAGACAAAGCCGCCCAGCTTGCCGCTGCCCTCGACGGCGCGGTACTCTCCGCGCGCGATCTCGGGATTGGCATGTCGGATCATCAGCAGCGTTTTGTAATAGGTGTAAAGACTGCCGGGATCGGCGATCTGCTCCGCCGCCGTCGTTTTCAGACGGTTCTCTTCGGGGTAATCCGCACCGGGCGGGTCGGATACGGCGTCGCCGTCGCCCCAGGGCATGGCAAGGCGTCGGTTGGCGTCGGTGTTCGAACTGCCGCGCGAGCCCTTGACGCCCAGCTCCTCCCCGTAATAGAGGAAGGGCGAGCCGGGGCCGAGCAGGTACAGGTTGGCCGCCATCTTCATCCGGCCGTTCGTCACGGGCAAAAAGCCGGCCGCGCGATCCATGTCGTGGTTGGAGATAAAGGGGACGATCGCCGCGTCGCCGCGCAGAGAGCGGACCCTGGCGAGATAGCTTTCCACATAGCCTGTCAGCTTGTCGACGCCGCTGCCCGCGGCGGCCTTCGCAATCAGCCCCTCCGCCTGGGAGAGGGTGAAGTCAAAACAGTTGAGTGCGCTGTAATACTGGTCCGTGACGCCGTCGGTGTCCCAGACCTCGGCCACCGTGTAGATGTCGTTGTCAAGGGCGCGCAGCTCGTCCATGTACCACTGCCAGAAGCCGGCATTCGCGCCATGGTCGCCGAGATAGACGTATTTTACCGCGTCGAAACGGAAACCGTCCACGCCGCGCTCGAGCCAGTATTTGGCGATCGCAAGCGTCTCGGCGCGTACGGCCTCGCTGTCAAAGTTCAGCTCGGGCATGTCGCCGGAGAAATTGCACTCGTATGAATCGTTTGTGCCGTCGATCGGGCGGAAGGTGCGCCCGGCGGGGATGCTGTCGGAGGGGCACCAGGAATAGAAATCGTAATAGGGATCGTCCGTGCTGCCGCTGCGGTGGGCTGCCGTGAACGCAGTGAACCATGCGTTCTGCGCCCCGGTGTGGTTGAGCGGCAGATCGAGGATCAGCTTGACGTTGCGCGCCTCGCACAGCTCGCACAGCTCCCGGAGATCGTCCTCCGTGCCGAAGGCCGGATCGATCGTGTAATAGTCCGTCACATCGTACTTGTGATAGGAAGGGGAGGAAAAGACCGGCGTCAGCCAGATGCCCTCCACGCCCAGACTCTTTCCGGAATCGGGATCGCCGTCGTTGAGATAGTCCATCCGGCTGATGACGCCGCGCAGATCGCCCGTTCCGTCTCCGTCGCTGTCGGAAAACGAGCCGACGAAGATCTCATAAAAGACGCGGTCGTTGTCCTGGCAGACAAAGTCAGACTGCAGCGATGCGTCGCTGAGACGCACCTCGGCGTCCGCGTTCCATGCGTGCGTTCTGCCGGCGGTTTTTGACGCGGCGCAGCCGGAGATCAGCGAGCAGACGAGCACCAGGCATAGAAGCAGGGATAAGGCTCTTTTCATCATGCAAACCACCCTTTTTCCATCAAGTGATACAAAAATAGTACTAAAGCGGCAGGGGAATGTCAAGGCAAAACCCCTGTACAGCGCCAGCCCCTTTGTTCTTGCGAAAGGAACAAAACAGGATATGATCCGGGCGGAAAATGCATCCTGCCGCAGTATACGTGAAGCGCGCGTTTCCCGCATGCTGCGGGAGAGGGAAACGGGAACTGGCGTATAAGCGGCGAGGTCTGCCTCAACGCCCGGTGCGGAGAATAGTAAAACTCCACAAAACAGCCGGATGATTTTTATTAAAAAAGCCAAGCGCCGCGTAGTTTACAACAAAAAATCAAAATAGTATAATAACAAACGTAAAATTTGTATTAAATCAAATGCGGTAGCACGTGAAAGCGAATTCCTGCATTTGGTTTCCAAGCGGCGAAAAACGCCCCGCTTTTCGTAATTCTCAGGCAGAAGATGCCTTTGAATAAATATCTTAGGAGGAACAAAAATGAAGAAATTTCTTGCTCTGCTTCTGGTCCTCGTGATGATCTTTGTGCTGGCCGCCTGTGGACAGAAGGGTCCGGATCTGAAGATCTGGGTTCCCGAAGCCACGGTCGAGTTCACCAAGGCGCAGGTCGCCGAATTCCAGAAGGCGAATCCCGACTACGCCAAATACGTTATCGCTGTCGAGCCTGTCGGCGAGGGTGACGCCGCGTCCAATATGCTCACCGACGTTGAAGCCGGCGCGGACATCTTCAACTTCGCGCAGGACCAGCTGGCCCGTCTCGTCTCCGCCGGCGCGCTGACCCAGCTCTCCGATGAGGACGCCGCTGTGGTTTCCGCGGAGAACGATGCCGGCTCCGTCGCCGCTGCGACGATGGGCGGCACGATCTACGCCTACCCGCTGACCTCTGACAACGGCTACTTCCTGTATTACGACAAGAGCGTAGTCTCCGATCCCAGCAGCCTCGAGGCGATCCTCGCCGACTGCGAGAAGGCCGGCAAGGACTTCTACATGGAGATCAACTCCGGCTGGTATCAGCCCGCCTTCTTCTTCGGCGCCGGCTGCACGCTGACCTATGACACCGACGATTCCGGCGCCTTCACGAAGTGCAACATCGACTATGCTTCCGACACCGGCGTCGGCGCTCTCAAGGCCATGATCGAACTGGCAAAGTCCCCTGCGTTCAAGAACGGCTCTTCCATCTCCAACGCGACCAACGTCGCTGCGATCGTTGACGGCACCTGGGATTCCGGCGCTGCCAAGGAACTCTTCGGCGACAACTACGCCTGCGCGAAGCTCCCGACCGTGAAGATCAACGGCGTCGACACCCAGCTCGGCGGCTTCGGCGGCTTCAAGCTCCTCGGCGTCAAGCCGCAGACCGACGCAACGAAGCTTGCGCTCTGCGACGCTCTGGCCGCTTACCTCTCCAGCGGCGATGTCCAGCTTGCCCGCTACAATGCGGTGGGCTGGGGCCCGTCCAACAACACTGCCAAGGCTGACCCGGCCGTCCAGGCTGACGAGGCGCTCTCCGCTCTCGGCGCGCAGCTCGGCTACACCATCCCGCAGGGTCAGTACCCCGGCGACTACTGGAGCCTTGCCACCGCTCTCGGTGACTCTGTTATTGCCGGCGAGTACAACGACGCCGACGATGCTGCCCTGCTGGCGGCTCTGCAGAGCTTCCAGGATACCTGCATCGGCTACGCCGGCTGATTTCTCACGCAATTCGATAAGGCAGGGCATGCCATGCCCTGCCTTATCTGATAAGATATCTGTTTTTCACTGATAATCGGGAGGTCCTGATATGGATGGAATAAAGAGAGGAAACGCCGTTACCCGCTTCTTCCGCTGGCTGGGAGCCGATCTCAGGGAGATCGGCCGCACCTTTGCCGAGGGAGACTGGAGAACCAAGCTGTCCTTCCTCATCATGGGCTTCGGCCAGCTCTGCCGCGGCCAGATCGCGCGCGGCGTTTCGATGCTGGCGCTCGAAGGAGGATTGCTGTACTTCATCTTCGGCTTCGGCTGGCAGTATTTGACCAAACTTGTCACACTCGGTACCATCGAGACCAGGCAGGACGGCCGCGTTACGATCTACGGCCACAACAGCTTCTTCATCCTGCTCTACGGCATCCTGGGCATTGTGGCGATCCTTGCCCTGATCTATCTCTGGCGCGTCAATCTGAAACAAAACCGGGAGGCCGAGGGCCTGCTTGCACAGGGAAAGCGTTTGCCGAGCAACAAGGCGGACCTTGCCTCGCTCCTGGATAAGAACTTTGACAAGACCCTGCTGGCTCTGCCGGTCCTGGGCATCTTCATTTTCACCGTGGTGCCGATCATCTTCATGATCTGCATCGCCTTTACCAACTATGACGTCACGCACCAGCCGCCCTCCAAGCTCTTTTCCTGGGTCGGCCTTGACAACTTCCGCGAGCTCTTCGGCATCGGCGGAGGCAGCGAGGGCTTCGGCGGCACCTTCTTCTACGTCCTGGGCTGGACGCTGGTCTGGGCGTTCTTTGCCACGTTCCTGACCTACTTCCTCGGCATGGCCGTCGCTATCCTGATCAACAAGAAAGGCATCCGTTTCAAAAAGCTCTGGCGCACGATCCTCGTCATGACCATTGCCGTGCCCCAGTTCGTCTCGCTGCTTTACGTCGGCAAGATGTTTGCAGCGGACGGTCTCGTGAACGCCTACCTGCTCAAGTGGGGTTGGATCAAGCAGACCATCCCGTTCTGGACGAACGCGACCTATGCCCGCATCC
Organism: uncultured Eubacteriales bacterium; assembly: GCA_900320595.1. GTDB lineage: Bacteria > Bacillota > Clostridia > Oscillospirales > Oscillospiraceae > Limivicinus. Next base: position 26,994 of record ONSW01000010.1, read on the forward strand.
TGATCATCGTCATCAACCTGTGGATTGGCATCCCCTATACGATGCTGATCGTCACCGGCCTTTTGATGAACATCCCGGCCGAGCTGTACGAGAGCGCACGCATCGACGGCGCCAACGCCTTCCAGACCTTCCGCAAGATCACGCTGCCCTATATGCTCTTCGTCACCGGCCCCTTCCTGCTGACGCAGTTCATCGGCAACCTGAACAACTTTAACGTGATCTTCCTCTTAAACCAGGGCAAGCCGCAGTCAATGAACCTGTCGAACAACGCCGGCGCGACCGACCTGCTCGTCACCTGGCTGTACAAGATGACGATCAACGACTCGAACTACAAGATCGCCGCCGTCATCGGCATCATGGTCTTCCTTGTCACGGCGATCATTTCGCTGGTCGTCTACAACACGATGCCGTCTGTCAAGGATGAGGAGGGATTCCAGTAATGAAAAGAAAACAGAGAATAAACAACACGATCTGCTATATCGTGCTGATCCTGATGAGCATCATCTGGCTCTTCCCCTTCGTCGGTCTGGTGCTCCAGTCCTTCCGCGGCGAGAGCGGCGGCATGGTCGCCTATCTGGTGCCGCACGAATGGTCGCTGAAGAACTATCAGTTCCTCTTCGGCAACAGCAGCAAGTTCCTCACCTGGTACGGCAACACGCTGACCATCGCGATCTTTGTCTCGCTTCTGCAGACGCTGGTCGTCATCTGTGTCAGCTATGCGCTCAGCCGCATGCGCTTCCGCGGCCGCAAGGCGCTGATGAACATCTGGCTGGTGCTCGGCATGTTCCCCGGCTTCCTCACGATGATCTGCCTGTACTTCCTGCTCAAGACCCTCGGCCTGACCGAGGCCGGCGCGGTACCGGGTTTGATCTTGATCTCGGTCGCGTCCTCAGGCATGGGCTACTATGTCTGCAAAGGCTACTTCGACACGGTGCCGAAGGCGCTTGACGAGGCCGCGATCCTTGACGGCGCGACGCGCGCGCAGATCCTCGTCAAGATGATCATCCCCATGTCCAAGCCGATCATCATCTACACCGCGCTCGTTGCCTTCATGGCGCCGTGGTGCGACTATATCTTCGCCTCCTATGTGGCTTTCGGCTATGAAAAAGGCTACAACGTGGCCGTCGCTATGACCCGCTGGGTCTGGACGAACGACTACCAGGGCTTCTTCACGCGCTTCTGCGCGGGCGGCATCCTGGTGGCGATCCCTGTCACGATCCTGTTCATGTGCCTGCAGAAATACTATGTCGAAGGCGTCACCGGCGGCGCGGTCAAGGGCTGATCTGCCCCTGCCGGCTTTCCATCCAAACAAGCGCAAAGATCCGTCCGGGTGCCCGGACGGATCTTTTTTCTTCACAAAATATTCACAGCACCTTTATGTTCACTTTAGGATTGCCCGGTATCATAACGCCAGACAAAGCAAGAAAGCCTTTGTGATCCCATGATAAAGTGAGGGAACAGCTATGAAGAACAAAAAGCTCCTTTCCATCCTCCTCGCGCTCACCCTGGCGTTTTCCGCCGTGGGCTGCGGCGCCGCGGGCGGCGGCTCGGTCGACAAAAGTCTGACCGCTGACGCCTCCGACACCGAAGAGACGTCCGTCAGCGACGCCGTCTCGTCCTCGCTCGAGGAGCTGTTTACCGGCCGCGATCTCAGCGGCAAGAGCGGTGAGGATATCGTCACCGTCACGCTCTTCGGCGACACCGCGAGCGCGGACGGCGCGGGCGTTACCGTCTCTGACGGGCTCGTCACGATCACCGCGGACGGCGATTATCTGCTCAGCGGCAGCTTTACCGGCAGCATCGTGATCGACGCGGACGACACCGCCAAGATCCAGATCATCCTCTCCGATGCCGTGATCGAGAGCGAGGGGCAGGCGGCCATCGTCGCGCTGTGCGCCGACAAGGTGTTTCTGACACTTGCCGAGGGCACGGACAATTCCGTCTCCGCCACCGGCGAACTTGCACCCTTCGGCGAGGTGAACGCCGACGGCGCGATCTTCTCCAAGTGTGATCTGACCGTGAACGGCACGGGCAGTCTGAGCGTCACCTGCGCGGAGGGCCACGGCATCGTCTCGAAGGACGATCTGAAGATCGCCTCCGGCACGATCACGGTCGACGCGGCCAGGCAGGGCCTCTCCGGCAAGGACAGCGTCAGCATTGCCGACGGCACGATCTCGATCACGGCCGGCACCGACGCGATCCACTCCGAGAACGCGGATGACGCCGAAAAGGGCGCGGTCTCGATCCTCGGCGGCAGCATCGCAGCCGAGAGCGGCAGCGACGGCATCGACGCTACCGGCGCGGTTTCGATCGAGGGCGGCAGCCTGAATATCACCGCGGGCGGCGGCGCGGACAGCGTCTCGCGCTATGCCTCCGGCCGGGGCGGCTGGGGAGAGAGCAGCTCCTCCTCTTCGAGCGGCGGCAAGGGCGTCAAAAGCGATGCGTCCGTCACGATCAGCGGCGGTACGGTCGACATTGACAGCGCCGACGACGCGATCCACACCGACGGCGAAGTCACAATCTCGGGCGGCGCGCTCACGCTCAAAAGCGGCGACGACGGCGTCCACGCCGACGCATCGCTTACGATCAGCGGCGGCAGCGTTACCGTCAGCGACAGCTATGAGGGACTGGAGGCGGCCGACATCGTGATCGAGGACGGCGAGATCTCCGTTACAGCTTCGGACGACGGGCTCAATGCCGCGGGCGGCAATGACGGCTCGAACGGCGGCGGCTGGTTCGGCGGCGATCCCTTTGCCGCGCAGGACGCCTCCATCACGATCTCCGGCGGCACGCTTACCGTCAACTCTGACGGCGACGGCATCGACTCCAACGGCGATCTCACCGTCAGCGGCGGCACGATCTTCGTCTCCGGCCCGACCAATTCCGGCAACGGCGCGCTCGACTATAACGGAAGCGGCGTCATCACCGGCGGCACGCTCATCGCGGCGGGCGCCTCCGGCATGGCCGAAAACTTCTCGAACGGCTCGACCCAGTGCAGCGTGCTCGTGAATTTCTCCTCGACCGTTTCGGCGGGCAGCGAGATCTGCGTCTACGATGCCGCGGGCAAGCTGATCGCAAGCTATACCCCCGAAAAGAATTACCAGTGTGCGGTCATTTCCGCCCCCGAACTCGCGGTAGGCGAGACCTACACCGTCACCGCGGGCGGCGCGCAGCAGACCGTGACCCTCTCCTCGACCATTACCGGCGGCGGTATGGGCATGGGAGGCATGGGCGGTATGGGCGGCCACGGCGGTTTCGGCGGCGGTGGCGGCATGCAAGGCGACTGGGGCGGCGAGACAGACGGCGTGACCTCCGCCACACCCTCCGACGGCGGCCAGGGTGGTTTCGGTGATCAGGGCGGCTTCGGCGGTCATGGCGGAATGGGAGGGCCCGGCGGCCACGGCGGCAGACCGTAAAAAAGAATGGGAAGCGGAGCTTCCCATTCTTTTTAGATCTTAGACTTTAGTTTTTAGCTTAAAAGAGGCAGTGAAAACCATCGGTTTTCACTGCCTCTTTTTCTGCCCAAGGGATCAGTCCATGATCTCCACAGAGACCTTTTTGCCCTTCCTCTGGGCGACTGCGCGCATCAGGATGCGGATCTGCTTGACGATCCGGCCCTGACGGCCGATGACCTTGCCCATGTCGCCGTCGGCAACGCGGACCTCGAAGATCGTCTCGCCGTCGACTTTGCGCTCGGTCACAGAAACCTCGTCGGGATGATCGACCAGGCTCTGTACAAGATAGGTCAGAAGTTCTTTCACAATTGATCGCTCCTCAATTACGCTTCGATCTTCTTGAGAAGACCGCGAACGGTATCGGTGGGCTGAGCGCCCTGGGAAACCCAGTACTTCACGCGCTCAACGTCGAGATTGAGCTTGTTGCCTTCCGCCATCGGATCGTAGGTACCCAGCTCCTCGATGAAGCGGCCGTCACGCGGGGAGCGGGAATCGGCGACAACAACACGATAGTAAGGAGCCTTCTTGGCGCCCATTCTGCGAAGTCTGATTTTGACCATGTATATTCACCTCCATACATTTTTCTGCAAGTTCAAACTATATTACAAACACTGTTTCAGTGCCGTAACCTGAATTAAAAACCGAAGCCGCCGAGCCCGCCGGGGCCGCCCTCGTCAGAAGAAACTCGCTGCGTTCCGTTTTTACGGCTTTTTCAAAATCCGTAAAAACTGCACATTCGCTCCTTCCTTCTTCCTCTCCGATTCAAACCCACTTCGTTGGGCTTTGAATCGGTTTAGAAACCAAATCCGCCGAGACCGGGGAAACCTCCCATGCCGCCCATTCTGCCGAGCTTTTTCTGCATCTTCTTCATGTTCTTGCTCGACAGCTGCTTCATCATCTGCTGCATGGCTTCGAACTGCTTGATCAGGCGGTTGACGTCCACGACCTGCACGCCGGAGCCCGCCGCGATGCGCTTTTTGCGGCTGGAGTTGAGCAGGGCGGGGTTCTCGCGCTCTGCCGGGGTCATCGAAAGGATGATCGCCTCCTGACGCGACATCAGCTTGTCGTCGATCTTGGCGTTCTTCAGCGCACCGGCGTTCATCCCGGGGATCATCGAGGCGATGCTTTCAAGGTCGCCCATGTTTTTCAGCTGGCCCATCTGCTCGAGATAGTCGGTCAGCGTAAAGCGGTTGGCGCGCAGCCGCTCGGCCGCCTCCAGCGCTTTTTTCTCGTCAAAGCTCTGCTCGGCCTTTTCAATCAGCGTCAGCACGTCGCCCATGCCCAAGATACGGGAGGCCATGCGGTCGGGGTGGAAGGGCTCGATCATGTCAAGCTTTTCGCCCACGCCGATAAACTTGATCGGCTTGCCCGTCGCGGCGCGGATCGACAGAGCGGCGCCGCCTCTCGCGTCGCCGTCGAGCTTGGTCAGCATCACGCCCGTCACGCCCAGCGCCTCGTCAAAGGCGGTCGCGGCGTTCACGGCATCCTGACCGGTCATCGCGTCGACAACAAGCAGGATCTCGGCCGGCTCGACCGCGTCGCGGATGTTCTTCAGCTCGTCCATCAGCTGCTCGTCGATGTGCAGACGGCCCGCCGTGTCGAGGAACACCAGATCGTTACCGTGGCGCTTGGCATGCTCGATGGCGGCCTTCGCGATGTCCACGGGGTTCGTCTGGCCCATCTGAAACACGGGCAGATCCAGCTGCGCGCCGACGGTCTCGAGCTGTCGGATGGCGGCCGGACGGTAGATGTCGCAGGCGACCAGCAGCGGGCGCTTGCCGGACTTGCGCATATAGGCGGCGAGCTTGGCGCCGTTGGTCGTTTTGCCCGCGCCCTGCAGGCCGACGAGCATCACGACGCTCGGCGATTTCGAGGAGATGTTGAGCTTCTGGTTGGCCCCGCCCATGAGCGTGCACAGCTCTTCGTTGACGATCTTGATGACCATCTGCGCGGGGGAGAGGGATTCAAGGACATCGGCGCCGCTGGCGCGCTCGGTCACGGACTTGGTAAAGTCCTTGACGACCTTATAGCTGACGTCCGCCTCCAGGAGGGCCATGCGGACCTCGCGCATCGCTTCCTTCACGTCGGCGGTCGTGAGACGGCCTTTGCCGCGCAGGCGCTTGAACGCTGCATTCAGTTTTTCCGATAAGCTTTCAAATGCCATGGTTTATCCTCTCTCAAGCAGGGCCTTCAGCCCGTCCGACAGCTCGTTCGCGGCGGCACGCGCCTTCTCGTCAAGGGGGAGGGAAAGCAGGCCTTCCGCCTTGTCGTGCAGGCGTTCGAGCGAACGCTGCGTTTCGGAAAAGCGGCGGACAAGACCGGTTTTCTCCTCAATCTCCTCCAGCGCGGCGACCGCGCGGCGGACGTTGTCCCAAACGCCCTGGCGGGAGATGCCGCACTGCTCGGCGATCTCGGCGAGGGAAAGATCCTCGTTGAAATACAGCTCGCAGGTCTCGCGCTGCTTGTCCGTCAGGAGCTGACCGTAGAAATCCAGCAGCAGGCTTTGCATCACTCTGTCCTCAGCCATGTTGCCGCACCTCCTGTCAAGCAGAATACCTTTGCAGAATATACCAGAGAATCCGGCCGCTGTCAAGTATTTTTTCTTGGCAGCTTTTTCGCCTTCGGCGCATAAGCGGGGCGGGCGCGGGAAAAATACAGTATCCAGAATTTTGTAACAAGAGGAAATCTATGGACATTGTATCATCCGGATTGAAACTTGAGGGCGCCCAGCTTGTTTCCTATGCGGCCTCCACAGCCAAGCTGCTTGCGCCCGACGGGCAGGGAACGGTGCGCGGCGAGATCGCGCGGCTGCGGCGTGAGCGGGGCGAACTGCGGCGTTTCGTGTCGGCGCTGCGCGAAAGAGCCGAAGCGGGCGAGACGCTCTCCGGCGCGGAGGAATGGCTGGCGGACAATCTGTACCTCATCGAGCGCGAGAGTAAAACGGCCTTTGAAATGCTCAAGGGCTGCCCCGTGCTGCGCACTTGCGGCGGGGAGAGCCTGACCTTCGCGCTCTGCAGGGCGCTGCTCCGCGCGGGCGGCGGGAAGCTGACGGAGGAGCGCCTGCTCGCCTTCCTCGACGGCTTTCAGACCGTGTGCGTCCTGCGCCAGAGTGAGCTCGCTTCGCTCGGCGCGATGCTGCGCTGTGCCGTCATTTCCGCGATCGCGGAGGTCGAGAGGTCGATGCGCCGCGCACAGCAGAGCGATAATACCGCCGCTCAGGGCCACGCACAGCTCCTCTCGGCGCTCTTTGCCGCGCTGCGCGCCGTCCCGCTGATGGATCTCGACACGCTTACCGCGCGCGTCAACGTGCCGGGGCTGATCCTTGAGCTTGACCCCACGGGCGAATATCCGCGCATGGACGCGCTGTCGAAGAAGAGCTATCTGGGGCGGCTCGAGCGAATGGCCGCGGCGCGGGAAACCGACGAACAAAGCCTGGCCCGCGCGCTGATCGAGCGCGCCAAGCGGGAGGGAAGACACGTCGGGTTTTTCCTCTTTCCGGAAAACGGCGAGCGGAAAGGCGAGGCGTATATCGCCGGGAAAACGGCGCTCACAGCCGCGCTGGCGCTGCTCGCACTCTATCTGCTCGGGCCGGTCGGCGCGCTGCTTCTGCTGCTGCCGATCAGCGAGACGGTGACGAGCCTTGCGGATTTTGCCCTCTCGCGTCTGATCCGACCCCGGCGTATGCCGCGCATGGATCTCTCGAGCGGCATCCCGCCCGAGGGAAAGACATTGTGCGTGATCTCCACGCTCCTTTCCCGGGAAGAGGACGCGGAAGAAGCGGCGCAAAAGCTCGAGAGGCTTTATTATGCCTGCAGCGGGGACAAAGAGCGCGGCGCGCTTTTGTTCGGGCTGCTCGGCGACCTGCGCGCGGCAGACGGGCAGACGCTCCCGGAGGACGAGCGCGTGCTCTCCGCGGCGGCGGAGGCGATCGACAGGCTCAACGAAAACCACGGCGGCGGCTTTTTCCTCTTTACCCGGCCGCGCTGCTTTGACGGCGAGAGCTGGACCGGCCGCGAGAGAAAGCGCGGCGCGCTCTGTGCGCTCGCCGCCCTCCTGTGCGGCAGAGAGAGCGAGCTGACCGTACACAGCGATCAAGCCGCGCTCGCGGGAACGCATTTTATCCTGACGCTCGACGAGGACACGGTCGTCTATCCGGGCGCGGTGCGCGAGCTGATCGGCGCGGCGATCCATCCGCTCTGCCGCGCGGTGATCGACGAGGAAAAAGCCGTCGTGACCGCCGGTCACGCGATTCTCCAGCCCCGCATCGGCGTAACGCTCCGAAGCGCCCAGCAGACGGACTTTTCGATCATCTTTGCCGGCGAGGGAGGCAGCGACCCTTACGGCGCGCTTGGCGGCGAGCTTTACATGGACGCCTTTGACCGCGGCGGCTTTACCGGCAAGGGGCTCATCGACGCCGCGGCGCTGCTCGCCTGCACGGCGGCGCGCTTTGACGGCAAAGGGATATTGTCGCACGACGCGCCGGAGGGAGCCTGTCTGCGCGGCGCCGTGCTGGGCGACGAGGAGTTTTACGACGCCTTTCCCGCCGCGCCGGAGGCGTATTTTCGCCGCCTGCACCGCTGGACGCGCGGCGACTGGCAAAACCTGCGCTTTGCCTTTGCGCGCGAGCTGCCGCCGATCGAGCGCGCCCGTTTTTTGGCCAAGCTCCGGCGCAGCGCCGTGCCGCCCGCCACGCTCGTCGCGCTGCTTGCGGGCTTCTTTTTCCCGGCGCGCGCCGGCGCCGCGGCCGCGGCGGCCGCGCTTTGTCTGCTGTCGGATCTGCTGCTCTCGCTCGGCGGCGAGCTGCGTCGGCTCCGGCGACGGACACGCCGATGGACGCGGATTCTGGCCGGCTTCGGAGGCGGGATCGTGGCAAACTTCGTGCGGCTCTGGCTCCTGCCGTGGGAGGCGTGGGTCTGCGCCTCCGCCGCGCTCACGGCGCTGTGGCGCATGGGAGTTTCCCACCGGCGCCTCCTGCAATGGGAGACGTCGGCCGAGAGCGCCGCAAGGGACGGCACGCCCGGCGGCTATGCGCGCACGATGGCGGCCGCGCTGCCCGTCGGGCTCGGCGCGATGTGCTTTTCCACCACGGTGATCGGCCGCGCGGCGGGGCTGATGTGGCTGCTCTCGCCGCTCGCGGCCTGGGCGCTGTCGCTCCCGGCCGCACGGGAGAAAACGATTCCCGCGGCAGACGAGCGCTACCTGCGTGCCGCGGCGGCGGATACCTGGCGCTATTTTGCCGAAAACTGCACGGCGGAGGAGAATTTCCTTCCGCCCGACAACGTCCAGACCCAGCCCCCGCGCGGCGCGGCGCACAGCGTCTCGCCGACGAATCTCGGCCTCGCGATGACGGCGGCCGTCGCCTCCTGCGATCTGGGGCTGATCGGCGCGGACGAAGCCACGGCCTTTATCGGACGGCTGACCGACACGGCCGAGCAGATGGAGCGCTGTCGCGGCCATTTTTACAACTGGTACGATACCCGCACGCTCGCGGTGCTGCAGCCGCCCTTTATCTCCACGGTCGACAGCGGCAACCTCTGCGCCGCGCTGCTGATAGCCGCCGCGTTTGCCGAGGAAAAGAAGGAGATGACGCTTGCCACGCGTCTGCGCTCCCTTGCCGGGGAAATGGACTTCTCCTTTCTCTATGACGAAAAGCGCGCGCTCTTTGCGATCTGCTATGATACGCTGCGCGAGCGGATGGCCGGCGGCTGGTACGATCTGATGGCAAGCGAGGCGATGCTCACGAGCTATCTCTGCGTCGCGCGCGGAGAGGCGCCGCGCCGCCACTGGCGCGCCCTCGGGCGAGCCTGCCTGCGGCTGGACGGCTACAGCGGTCTCGGAAGCTGGAGCGGGACGATGTTTGAATATCTCATGCCGGCGCTCTTTCTGCCGCTGGAACAGGGCGGGATGCTGTATGAAAGCAGCCGCTTTTGTCTCTATGCCCAGAAGCGTCGCATGGGCGTCGGCAGACCCTGGGGCATCTCCGAGAGCGCCTTTTTCGCGCTTGACGCCGCGGGGCGCTATCGCTACAAGGCGCACGGCGTCGGCGCGCTCGCACTGCGGCGGGGCATGGACGCCGAGACGGTCGTCTCGCCGTACAGCAGCTTTCTCGCGCTCATCCTCGACGGCCACGGCTCGGCGGAAAATCTGCGTCGTCTCGAGCGTCGGGGCATGCGCGGCCCCTGGGGCTTTTACGAGGCGCTGGATCTGACCGAGCAAAGGACGCGCTCGGAGGAGGGCGAGCGGGTGTGCTGTACGATGGCGCACCACGCGGCGATGAGTCTTTGCGCCGCGGCAAACGCACTCTGCGGCGGCAGCATCGTGCGCCGCTTTATGCGCGACGCGCGCATGGCGGCCTTCCGGCCCCTGCTGTGCGAGCGTGTGGGCGAGGGCGGCGAGATCCTGCGGCGCTGCCGCACGGCGGAGAGAGCGCAGCGCCTGTCAGCCGTTAAGAAAACAAGATCCGGCGGACCGGGGGAGAAGGGCGTCTGCCTCCTCTCCAACGGGAGCTACACCGCCGCACTCGACGAGCGCGGCGCGCTCGGAGAGCGGTGGGATGAGACAAGCGTCTGGGACGCGCGGCTCGGCGGCCTCACGCTGAAGCTGCGTACCGGGACGGGAGAGGCGGCGCTGCTGCCCTCGGTACCGCGGCACTGGGAGATGGACACGGACAGCTGCCGCTATGAGTACGACACCACGCTCGGCCGCGCGGCGCTCACCATCAGCGTCGGGGCGGAGGAGAGCGGAACGCTCTATGAGCTCGAATGGAACGGCGCGGAGCCGTGTGAGGCGGAGCTTGCTTTTACGCCGCTTCTCTGTCCGCTGCGCGAGGCGCTCGATCATCCCGCCTTTGCCAGACTCGGGATCCGCGCGGAGGAGAGCGGGGACATGCTGCTCCTGCGGCGCATCGCGCCGAAAAGAGGGGATGATCTCACGTTCGCCGTCGCCTGCAGCGGCCGCGCGACTTACCTCCCCGAGCGGGAGGGAGACGGTCCGGTGCTGCTGCGCCCATTTGTCACGGTGCGTGCCGAACTGAGCGAAGAGCGCCCCGGCGTGCGCTTTGTGCTCTGCCTCGCCGCGGACGCGGAGGCGGCTGTGCGCGGGGCAAAACGGCTCCTCGCCTCGGGCGCGGAGGGACGCGGCTCCTTTGTCGGGGGCGCGGCCTCGCTTTTGGGCATGCGGGACGAGGAGCTTGCCGGCGCGATGGCGCTGTACGGCGCGATCCGCTCCTTCCGTCCCCGGGAGAGCGCGGAGCGGCGGAGATTGTGGCAGTATGGGATCTCCGGGGACGAGCCGCTGCTGCTCTGCCGCGGCGGGGCAAAGGAAGAGGAGAGACTGCTGCTGCAGTTCTGTCTGCTGCGCAGCCTCGGTGTAAAGGCGGAGATGGCGATCACAACGGACGAGGCGGGCGAATACCCTGCCCGGACGCAGGAGCGCGTCACGGCCGTGCTGGGGCGCGTCGGGCTCGAGGCGCTGCTGGGGACGAGAGGCGGCGTGCACCTTGTACCGAGCGGGGCGGAGGAGATCGTCGCCTCCCGCGCCGCCTTTGTCGCGGGCCGGGAAGAGCGAGCGCGCGAGAGCATGCCGACGCCGGAATTCGGTGAGCGCAGCGGCGCGGGCGACATCCCGCAAAGCTTTGACGGCAGGGGCGGCTTTACCTTCCTGCTGGGCGGCACGCTGCCGCGGCGCCCCTGGCAGAACATCCTGACCGGGGCGGGCGCAGGCTGGCTCGTCAGCGAGTGCGGCAGCGGCTTTTTGTGGCAGCGCAACGCGCGCGAGGGGCGCGTCAATCCGCCGCCGGCGTACCCGGAGAGCACAAAGGGCAGCGAGATGCTGTGGCTCGAAACGCCGCGCGGCCGCGTCAGTCTCTTTGCCGCCGAGGACGGCATCCCCTGCCGCGTGTATTACTCCGGCGCTTTTGCACGCTGGGAAAAGGAGATCGGCGGGAGAAGGATCACGCTCACCGGCTTTGTCGACCCCGGGAGCGGCGCGCGTGTGCTGCTGCTCGACGGCGCGCGGGGGATGACGGTATGCTGGCGGATGGAGACGGTGATCGGCTCAAGCGACGGGGCGGCCGTGCGCTGCGGCTTTTCCGGCGGCGTCTTTACCGCCGAAAATCCGGAGAGCTTTGTGCCCGGGATGCGTTTTCTTGCCGCGGTCTTGGCTCCTGCGCGCTGCCGCTGCGACTGGAAAGAGCCCGGCATGCTGCTGTCCTTCACGGCGCAGGGCGGGGACGTGCTCGTCTGCGGTGTGTGCGGCGAGGGGCAGCTCCGCGCGCTATTAGAGCGCAAAAACGCCCTCGCGGCGATGCGCGCGGCCGGAGAGCGCTTTCGGCGCCGGACGGGCCGCTTTTCCCTGCGCTGCAGCGACGGGCGGCTGGAGAACTATATGAACGGCTGGTGCCTTGACCAGATCTATGCCCGGCTCGAGGCGCGCTGCAGCCTGTATCAGGGCGGCGGCGCGGTCGGCTTTCGCGACCAGCTGCAGGACGCGGTCAGCCTGCTTGTGATCGAGAGCGCCGCCGCGCGCGAACGGATCCTGGACGCCTGCCGCCACCAGTATCGAGAGGGAGACGTGATGCACTGGTGGCATCCGGGCGGCGCGGCGGACCGCGGCGTGCGCACGCGCTGCAGCGACGACCTCCTGTGGCTTTGCTGGGCGCTCGGGGCGTACACGGCGGCAACGGGCGATCTTGCGCTCTGCGCCGAGCGGGTGGCGTTCCTCAGTTCGCCGCCGCTCGGAGAAAAAGAACGCGACCGCTATGAGACGGCCGAGAGTACCGAAGAGAGCGCCGCGGTGATCGACCACGCGCTGCGCGCGATCCGCTGCTGCGCGGCGCGCGGATTCGGGCCGCACGGCCTGCCGCTGATGGGAGCAGGCGACTGGAACGACAGCCTCAGCGACTGCGGCGGCGAGAGCGTGTGGCTGGCCTTTTTCCTGTGCGACTGCGCGCGGGGAATGGAAAAGCTGCTGCGCTGTCTCGGGAGAGAAGCGGAGGCGGAGGAATGCGGCGCGCTTGCCAAAAGGATGCTCGACGCGGCGGAGGAAAGCTTCAACGGCCGCTGGTACGAGCGGGCCTATCCCGCCCACGGCGCGTGGAGCCGCGGCGGCGAGCGCATCGATTCGATCGTGCAGAGCTGGGCGGTCTTCTGCGGAGCGAAGCATGCGAGCGAGGCGCTCGACCACGCGCTCTGCCGTCTGGTGGACGAACGGACGGGCATCGTCCGGCTGCTCGACCCGCCCTTTTCGGCGGCGGAGGAGCGGCTGGGGTATATCGTCTCCTACGGCGAGGGCTGCCGCGAAAACGGCGGACAGTACACCCACGCCGCCGTCTGGCTGGCGCGCGCCTGCTTTCTCGCCGGGCGTCCGGACGCGGGACGGGAGATCCTCGCAATGCTGCTGCCGCAGGGGAGAGACGCAAAGTACGGCGCCGAGCCTTACGTGCTGCCGGCCGACGTCTGCGCTGCGCCCGGCCACGAGGGCGAGACGGGCTGGACCTGGTATACGGGCTCGGCGGGCTGGTTTTTCCGTACCGTGACGGAAAACCTGCTCGGCATCCGGAGAGAGAACGGCGCGCTCTCGTACCGACCCTGCGCCTGCTCGCTCTTTTCGGTAACGGAGGTAAAGATCAACGGCGAGCGGCTGGAGGAAAAGGGAAAGAAAGGACTACCCAATCCGCCGGAGGGATGATATAATGAAATATTAGAAAAAAGACCGCATCGGGGCGAGCGCCCGGGATGCGGCGGGAAAACGGAGGGCGGAAGATGGAATACACAAGATCCGAGATCCAAAACGGCGTGTGGCTGACCCACATTCGCTCCGACAAATTCAAGACCGCGTGCCTGAGCATCACGCTGCTCACACAGCTGCGCCGCGAGACCGCCGCGATGAACGCGCTGCTGCCGCTCGTGCTGCGGCGCGGAACGTCGCGCTACGGCGACATGGAGGCCATCTCCGGCCGTCTTGACGAGCTGTACGGCGCGGCGATCGAGCCGGTGGTGCGCCGGATCGGCGAGATCCAGTGCATCGGCTTCTTTGCGAGCGTCCCGGAGGAGGACTTTCTCCCCGCCGGGGCCGACACGCTGCGCGGCACCTGCGAGCTGATGGGCCAGATGCTCCTCTCGCCCAACACGCGCGGCGGGCTGCTGCTGCCGGACTATGTCGACAGCGAGCGCGGCAAGCTCATCGAGATGATCCGCGCCCGGCTCAACGACAAGCTGGGCTATTCCATCAACCGCTGCATCGAAGAGATGTGCTGCTGCGAGGATTACGCCGTCTCCCGTCTCGGCGACGAGGAGAGCGCGGCGGCCATCCGCTATCAGAAGCTGACAAAGCAGTACCGCAGCGTCATCCAGTCAAGCCCCATCGAGATCTTTTACTGCGGCCGGGCCGAGCAAAAGCGCGTGGAGAGTCTGCTGCGCGACGCGCTCTCAACGCTGCCGCGCGGCGAGATCGATTATGACATCGGCACGGACGTGCGTCTCAATTCGCTGGAGGCCGCGCCGCGGGAATATACCGAGCCGATGAACGTCACCCAGGCCAAGCTCGTGATCGGCTGGCGTCTCGGCGAGGCGATGGAGGAGCCGAATCCAGCCGCGCTGCGGGTGTTTTCCTCGCTTCTCGGCGGCTCGACGGCGTCGAAGCTGTTTGTCAATGTGCGCGAAAAGCTGTCGCTGTGCTATTTTGCAAGCGTGATCGTCGACGTTCACAAGGGTGTGCTGCTCGCCTATGCGGGGACGGAATTTGACAACGTCGAGCGGGCGAAGGAGGAGATCTTTGCCCAGCTTGCGGCGATCGCGAACGGCGAGATCACGGACGAGGAGCTCAGCGCGGCGAGAGCCGACGTGAAGAGCGCGCTGAAGAGCGCGCAGGACAGCCAGGGCGCGCTCGAGGGCTTTTACCTCTCCGCCGTGCTCGACGGCGCCGACTATTCGCCCGAGGAGCTCGGCGCGCTCGTCGACGAGGTGACGAAGGACGACATGGTCGCGATCGCGCAGGGCTGCGAGTGCGACATGATCTACACGCTCACCGGCGACGGCAGCGAGGAAGACGAGGACGACGAAGAGATCGCGGAGCCCACTGAGGAAGAACTGCGCGCCTTTGAGGAGGATGAAGATGGAGATCCTGACAAAGAGATTTGAAAACGTCGGCGAAACGCTGCAGACGGCGGTGCTGGATAACGGCCTGCACATCTGCGTCGTGCCGAAAAAGGGCTTTTCGTCCTTCTTTGCCTGCTTCGGCACCTATTACGGCTCGGTCATGCGCAGCTTCGATCTTGCCGGCGTGCGGCACGACACCCCCGCGGGCGTTGCGCACTATCTCGAGCACAAGATGTTCGATATGCCCGGCGGCGACAACGCCCTGCAGAGCATGACCGCCACCGGCGCCGATCCCAACGCCTTTACCGCCTATGACGAGACGGTTTACTACTTCCACTGCACCGAGCATTTTGAGGAAAACCTGCGCACGCTGCTGCGCTTTGTCACCACGCCCTATTTCACGGCCGAGACCGTGGAAAAGGAGCAGGGCATCATCGCCCAGGAGATCCGCATGTACGACGACGAGCCGGACAACGCGGTGTATGTCGATCTGATGAAGCTGCTCTACAAGTCCCACCCGGTGCGCGACGACATCGCCGGCACGGTCGAGAGCATTGCCGAGATCGACGCCGACACGCTCTATGCCTGCCACCGCGCGTTCTATACGCCGGGCAACATGTGCCTGTGCGTCGCGGGCGACGTGGACGCTGCCGCGATCTGCGCGATCGCCGAGGAGATGCTCGGAGGAGAAAAGGGCGAGGTGCCGCAGCCGGTCGTGTATGAGGAAAACGACGCGCCCGAGAAGCTCTATACCGAGCGGGTGATGAGCGTCTCCGCGCCGCAGTTCCTGCTCGGCGCGGCCTACCGCCCGACCGAGGGAGACGTGCTGCGCGAGCGGATCGTCGCGCGCCTTGCGATGCGGCTTTTGTGCGGAACATCCTCGCCGCTCTACACCCGGCTTTACCGCGAGGGGATCTTGAACCGCAATTTTGCCTACGGCACCGATTTCCCGGCCAACACGGCGCAGCTGACCGCAGGAGGAGAGAGCCCCGACCCGCAGCGCGTTTATGACGAGCTGATGGGAGAGGTCGACCGCATCGCCGCCGAGGGCTTTGACCCCGACGCCTTCGAGCGGGCCAAGCGCGCCTCGCTCGGCGCGCGGCTGCGCGGCTTTGAGGATTTTGACAGCGTGTGCCTGACGGCCTTCGACGCCGAACGTCTCGGCTACTGCATCTTCGACGCACCGGCGGTGCTCGCTTCCGTCACGGCGGAGGAATGCCGCGACTTTCTTGTGCGCGTGCTGACGCGCGAGCGCACCGCGCTCTCCGTCGTCCGTCCGCAGACGCACGCCTGACCGGACGAAAAGAAAAGCAAAAAGGAAGCCAATATGGAAACCGTATACGAGACCATTCAGCGCTCCTCGACGATCAGCTTTCCCGGGCTGTTCGGAGATTGGAGCATCGACCCGCCGGCGTTCTTCACGCTCTTCGGCCGGCCGATCTATTTCTATGGCGTGATCATTGCGCTCGGCTTTCTGCTGGGCATTACTTACTGCGCGAAGAGCGCCAAACGCTTCGGCATCCGCGAGGACGACGTCTATGACCTGGTGATCTGGCTGATCCCGCTGTCGATCATCGGGGCGCGGCTGTACTTCGTGGCGTTCAAGCTGGACTATTACGCCGCCCATCCCGACGAGATCATCGCAATCTGGAACGGCGGGCTTGCGATCTACGGCGGCGTGATCGCCGGCGTGATCGTGATGCTTTTTGTCTGCCGCCGGAAAAAGATCCCCTGGCAGGCGATGCTCGATCTCATTATCTACGGACTGCTGATCGGCCAGATCCTCGGTCGCTGGGGCAACTTCATGAACCGCGAGGCCTTCGGCGCCGAGACGGACATCTTCTGCCGCATGCAGCTTACCGCGCCGGACGGCAGCAGCATCTGCGTCCACCCGACCTTTCTGTACGAAAGCCTGTGGAACCTCATCGGGCTCGTCGGGCTGATCATCTGGGAGAGAAAAGGCGGCCGCCGCTATGACGGCCAGGCCGCGCTGGGCTATTTCTTCTGGTACGGCGTCGGCCGCACCTGGATCGAGGGACTGCGGACCGACAGCTTGTATATCGCCGGCACCTCGCTGCGCGTGTCGCAGCTGCTGTCGATCGTGCTGGCGCTCGTCTCGCTGGTGCTGCTCGTTGTGAACGCGCGCAAAAAGCACCCGCCGGAGGAGCTGTATGTCAACAAAGTCGCCGCCGCGGCGGCGGAGATCGTTCAAACAGAAAAAGGAGAGGAAACAGAGCATGAGTGACACGATGGACAAGCTCACGAGCACGCTCGGCGAGCTCATGAAAAGGGCAAAAGAGGTCGGCGGACAGACGCTTGAGGCCGTGGACAAAAACGGCGCAGTGCGCGGCGCCTACCAGCGAGGCACCGAGCGCACCAGGGCCTATGCGCGCATCGCCAGGCTGACGCTCGCGGGGAACAACGAGAACGACGAGCTGAAGAAGATCTACACGGAGATCGGCAAGCTGTATTTCGAACAGCAGCAGGGAACGGCCAACGGCTTCTTCGCCCCGCTCTTCGCCCAGGCAAAGGAGAGAGCGGAGAACATCCGCGCGATCGAGGCGGAGATCGACGCGCTGCGCGAGAAGATCGCCGAGGAGAGCGGCGAGAAGGACATCGAAGTCGAGATCGGCGCTTTCGACGACATCGTTTCCGCCGACGAAAAGGCCGCAAAGGGTGAAGAATAAACAGTAAAAAGACAGGGCGTGCCCCGGAGGGCACGCCCTGTTTGCGTTTTTTCTGTTCTTTTGAAGAGAGAGTCCGCCGGGCGCTTATTTCATCTTCTTTGAAAGACGAAAGGCGGCAATGATGCTGAATATGCTCAGCGAAACGGCCGTGGCGATGAGCGTGAACTCAAAGCGAAGCCCCAAAAGATTCCGCGTGAAATAGACCGCGGCGAGCGCGGCGACATCCAGAAGCGTCCGGAGCATGCTCATGGCCGAGAGCTGCCGCGCGTCTCCGGCGGAAAACTTTTTCGTAATAACGGCGTTGAGCACCCCGAACAGGCCGCCCCAGACGAGGCCGACAAGAATCGAAAGAAAGATCTGCATGGAATCAGGCTCCTTGTGTGAAATCGTTGGAAAAAGTATAGCACATCCCGCGCCGGATTACGATGAAAAATTCAAAAAATTCTCGTTTATTCTCCTCATCGCCGCAGATACTAATACCGAACGACTGCATACGGCGCCGTATGACGGACGTTTAGTCTTATTTGAGGTGATGAACATGAGTCCCAAAGAACTGCTTTATATCGAGGACGCGCTCGGCCACACGCAATTTTTGATGACCCAGTGCCGCACGGCGGCCAGCCAGCTGACCGATCCCGCGCTGCGCGGCGAGGCGCAGCGCCTGGTCGCGGAGCACCAGAAGCTGTTCACCAGCTTTTACAATCTTGTGTAAGGAGGAGCGCGGCATGAACGACAAGGAGATCATGGAAAACATTCTGATCACGACCAAGGGCGTCGTCGATCTGTATATGCACGGCACCGTCGAGTCGGCCACGCCGAACGTGCACGGCACGTTCAACACGGCGCTCGAAAGCGCGCTTTGCATGCAGAGCGACATCTACAAGGAGATGGCCGAGCGCGGCTGGTATCCGGCCGAGCAGGCCACCCAACAGAAGCTCGACGCCGTCAAGCAGAAGTACGCCGGGATCGCGTGAGACGAAAAAGAGGGATGCGAAAGCATCCCTCTTTTTATGACAAAAGGCTTATTTCCGAAACACGCCCCGTTCGGTGACAAGGACGGAGAAGGCGCGGTCGTGCGGCTCGGTCGGAACGCACGCCAGTCGCTGCGTCTCAAAGGCGGTGAGGATCGCCGCGGCGCGCCCGCATCGGGCAAGATAGCGGTCGTAAAAGCCCATGCCGTGGCCGAGACGCCGCAGCGCCCCGTCAAAGCCCACACAGGGGACGAGCACGGCGTCGAGCGCTTCCGGCTCCAAACGGCGCGACAGGCGCGGATCGGGCTCCGGCACGCCGAAGAGACCGGGCACAAGATCGTCCCCGGGTACATAGGCCTCCATGATGCCGTCCGCCGCCGTGACGGGAAAGGCCAGCGTCACGCCGCCTCGCCGCAGCGTCTCGTAAAGGGGACGCAGGTCGCACTCGCTCCCGGCGGGAATATAGCCGAGCACCGCTTTGGCATCCCGCAGCTCCGGCAGGCTTTCGAGCAGGCGGCAGAGAGCCAGACTGTGAGCATGGCGCTCCCCGGCGCTCTGCGCGCGGCGGCGGGAGAGCGCGAGCGCGCGGCAGGCGTCCTTTTCTCTTTTCGCTTCCACGCGTCTCCCTCCTCCCGGTGTTTTTCTCAGCATAGCACACCTTGCCTCTTCTGGCAAGAAGCGAGGAAAAAGCGGCCTGCGCACTTGACGAAACGGGAGGGAAAAGGTATTCTTAAAGGTAGCGAAAGAAGCTCTTTTACGATATACGAAAGGAAGAATTGCCCTATGATCCTTGACTGCAAGAAATATCTCGGCCCCTGCGACTGCGGCCGCGACCACGAGCTGCGCACCAAGCTCGTCGTATGCGAATACGGCGCGCTGAAGAACTTTGACAAGTACATGGCCGACTGCGGCCTGACGGGCTTCCGCACCGTCATTTACGACACGAACACCTATAACCTGCCGTCGATGACCCACGTCGCCGCCGACCAGGAGATCGTGCTGGAGGCCGCCGGCCTGCACAGCGAAAAGGGCCTGATCGAGGACTGCATGACCCGCTTTGTCCGCAAGCCCGACTATGTCGTCGTTGTCGGAGGCGGCACGCTGATGGACTTCGGCCGTTACAGCGCCTGGAAGCTCGGCATCCCCTTCGTCGCGATCCCGACGATCGTCTCCTCCGACGGCTTCACGGCCGACATCTGCTCGATCATCATCGACGGCCAGAAGAAGTCGATCCCGATGCAGGCGGCCGACGCGGTCATCTGCGACATCGGCATCGTCTCCGGCGCGCCGCGCTTCCTGACGATCGCGGGCGTGCAGGACATCATGGCCAAGTACGTCTCGATCGCCGACTGGAAGATCGCGCATCTCGTCGCGGGCGAGTATTTCTGCGAGAAGGTCTGCGATATGGCGCAGGAGGCGCTGGACATCATGGTGCGCTGCGCCCATGATCTGGCCGACGGCAAGGAGCCGGATTACGAGGCCATGGCCTATACGCAGATGCTCTCGGGTCTGACGATGCAGATCCTCTCGAACAGCCGCGCCGCCTCCGGCGCCGAGCATCTGGTGGCGCATCTGGTCGAAATGAAGCCGCGCGGTTTTGAAAAGGCCCACGGCCTGCACGGCGAATGCGTCGGCGTCGGCACGATCATGTGCGCGGATGCCTACCACAAGCTGGCCGAGCGCGAGACGATCGAGGTCAAGCCCTTTGAGCCGATCGACGAGCAGTGGGTGCGCGAAGTGTTCGGCCCGCTTACCGACGGCATCCTGAAGGAAAACGAGAACGACGTACTCAAGACCTTCCCGCCCGAGAATATCAAGAACCACTGGCAGGAGATCCGCGAGATCATCGCCGAGATCCCCACGGCCGAAGAACTGATCGACCTGTACACGAAGATCGGCGCGAAGCACTCGCTCGAGGAGCTGGAGATCGACCCCGCCGTCAAGGACGACTTCCTTGACATCTCCTCCGCGATCCGCAACCGTCTGACGCTGGCGCGCATGACCCGTCTGATCGTAAAATAACCGACAACAACAAAACGCCTGAGCTGTCAAAAAGCTCAGGCGTTTTTCTCTTTTTTCGTTATTCAGTTTTGTCGAGCCAGGCACGGACCTTGGCGGCGTCCACCCCGAGACCGGAGGAGATAAAGGCCGTCAGCTCGTTATAGTTCAGCGAGCGGATGCGCTCATAGTTCTTGATGCCGGGCTTTACGTCGTTGGTACGGCCTTCGATGTAGCCGCACTCATAGCACATCTGAACGGCATACTTGCGGTGAGAATCAAGCGTCATTTCGCTTCCGCAGCGGGGACATTTCACAGGGCAGGCCTCCCATCGGTATAGGTTGTATTTTCATGTTATCCCATCTTGGCGAAAAAAGCAAGTAATAAGTAAACGATTATCCATGCGTCAAGGGCGAATTGCGAGAGAATTTGTGTTCTGGCAAAGGCGCTTTTTCGATGGCATACTTTGTGTATGTCGAGAAAAAGGGACGAAGGCAGGGCGCAAATGGTCCGCAAGGCGCCGAAGACGTATGGGTCATCGTTTGCTTAAAAATCAAAACGGCCAGGTCGGCAGCCAGCGATAGAGCAGCGAGGCGGTGTGCGTATCGAGCTCCGCGCCCCAGAGCGCGGGATAAAAGAACACGAAGACCGCCGCGGCGAGCGCCGTAAAGCCCCAGACCGGGATGCGCCAGCGCGCGAGATTGTCCCGCATCAGCGTGAAGACATAACCCATCACCAGCACCAGGAAAACCGTGCACGGGAAATAGTGATAGGCAAAGGTGATGCGCGTGATGAACATCCACGGCACAAGCTGCGCGAAATACCCCAACAGCAGGAACAGCGCTTTTTTCTCCCGGCGGAAGAGCGCGCAGAAGGCCAGCACGAAAAGGGCGATCAGCCCGCCCCAGCAGAGGATGGGATTCGTAAACGCGCCGAAGCTCGAACGCGCGGTGCCGTTATAGTCGAGATAGTACAAGATCGGCCGGATGTCGAGCATCCACTGATACCAGCGGGAAGAATAGGGGTGCGTCGCGTTCACGCCGCTGTGATAGCGGAACATATAGCCCTGGTTGTCGAGCACGGTCTGCAGGTACTCCTTTTTGAAGTACATGCCGGGGCCGTGCAGCCCCCTGGCCGCGCCGTAGGGATAATAGGAGAGATAGTAGACGAGCGCGGGGACGAGCACGAAGAAGCAGAGACAGAAGAGAATGTTTTTTCCAAACGCTTCGAGCGCGCCTTTCTTTTCACGCACAAGGCGGAAGATCCAATGCAGCGCCCAAATCACGCCGAGGCCCGCCCCGGCGTAAAGACAGGTCCACTTGCACGCCGCGCCCACGCCGAAGAAAAGACCGGCGAGCGCGAGGTCGCGCGGCCGTCCCTCCGCCGGCGCGGGGGAGAGAGAGTCCCCGCTCTCAGGGAAGAGCCAGCGGTACATGAAGTAATACATCGCCAGCGTGAAGAACACGCCGTAGGTGTCGATCGTGGCGATGCGCGTCTGGACAAAGTGCATGAAATCGGCGGCGAGCAGCAGCGTGCAGCAGACGGGAACGCTGCCCCGTCCGAAGAGCCGCCGGGCAAAGGCGTAGACGAGCGGCAGCATCGCCACACCGAAGAGCGTCCCGGTAAAGCGCCAGCCGAAGGGCGTTACGCCCCAAATCGCCATGCCCAGCGCGATCAGCAGCTTGCCCAGCGGGGGATGGGAGATCTCATAGGGGTTCATGCCGCGCATATGCTCAAGAGCCGTGCGAGCGTGGTAGATCTCGTCAAAATAGCTCGAGTTGAAGAACGTGCTTTTTGCCGGCACAAGACCCTGCTCGTCGGTCAGCTCGCTCACGGTCCGCCAGGGGAGGGCCGCGCCGTCAGCGCCAAAGAGCGCAAGCTCGCCCAGCTCCGGCGAGCCGTAGGCGGTCAGCCGCACATAGCGCGCCCGGCCGGAGAGGGACAGCTCGTGCCACTTTATGAGCGCGATATAATTTTGCTCGAGCTCGCAGACGTCGGCAAAGCTCTCGCCGTCCTCCGACAGGGCAATCGTATAGCCGCCCGTGCCGATCACGCTGTACGCCATCGCGCGGGAGAGATCATACGTGCTGCCAAGCTCAAGCGTCACGCTCTCGCCCTCGCGGAGGGCGACGGAGCTTTGCGGCGCGGACATGCTGCCGAGATGGGAAAAGGCGGCGACGGCATAGAGCAGCGTGACGAGCACGACGGCGAGCGTCTCGCCGCGCGTTTCTCCGCGGCTTTCGCTCACGCGGCGCTTTGGCAGCGCGCAGCTTCGAAGCGGCGGCAGCAGGCAGAAAAAGCCCGTGATCAACAGCGCGGTCAGAACAGGGAAAATGGCAGTCAGTTTCATGTGATTCTTTCCGTACAGAGATGAGGATAGGGACGCTCCTGCTCGGAGGACGGGAGCGGGGGAGACTTTAAAACGGATGCAGAAAGAAAGCGACAGACAGGCCGAGAAAAATCAGAAACCATGTAAGGCATCGGATGGCCGTGCCTCCGCAGCGGCTTGTGCAGATCTCAAAGGGATCGCGGGGGTTGATAAAAATGGGGTATTGGGGATGCAGATTGTCGATCTGGAGAAACTCATTTTGAAAATGAATATTTGCGTACGCAGTCGTTATGCAATAATGCCCATTCCATTCAAAGCCGAATACAGGGTAGCAATAGGGGAGCCGGAGAGAATGCTTGAGAAGAAGGAAGTCCGCACAGACGCGCTGCGTACAGCGCAGCGGAACGACGACACCGTAATAAACGGCAAAGAAAAGCATGAGGAGGGCGCAGCTGCCGCAAAGAGCGCAAAAAACGATGCCGCGCGTTGCGGGAACGAGATAGAGAACGGCGGCAACCAGGCTTATCAATACAAGAAAAACGCCGACAAGCTTGTGGATCGATCTGTCCTCCTCGCGGTCAAAAAAAGAAGTGACCTCCCGGATTGTCGCCGTCTTGCCCTTCCAGTCTTTTTGAATGGGGCGGTGGCCTTTCAACTGCGCTACGCCCAGATTAAAAGAAATAAAGGAAAAAGAGAGTATGGCAAGAAGAGAATAGAGTTCGACCTTTGTCATCGGATGATCTCGTGCAGCTCCTTGACGCTGGGCAGGATATAGTCGGGCTGCCGCTCGGCGGCCGCGGCCATCTCCGCGCTCGTCTCGCCGGAGAGCACCAGCACGCTCACCGCCCCGGCGTTCTGCGCCACGGCGATGTCGGTATAGAGCCGGTCGCCCACGCAGCAGATCTTTTCGTTGGGCACGCCGGTCATGGCCGAGATCACGTCGACCATGTTGCGGTTGGGCTTGCCGATATAGGTCGGCTCTTTCCCGCTGGAGGCCGTCAAAAGGGCGCAGATGCTGCCGCAGTCGGGCAGAACCTCGTCCGCGGGCATCGGGCAGACCCAGTCGGGGTTTGCGGCGATAAAGGCCGCGCCGCGGCGCAGGAAGTGGCAGGCGCGCTCAAGCTTTTCATAGACGAGCTCGGTGTCAAAGCCCTGCACGACCACGTCGACCGTGTCGGCGTCCGTGTGGCCCAGCTCGTCGTTGACGAGGTGGATGCCATAGCTCTTCAGCTCGCGGTGAAAGGCCTTCGTCCCGGCGATGTACACGCTCGCGCCGGGGTGGCGCTGGTTGAGGTACATGCCGGTGGCCATGCCGGAGGTAAAGACGTTTTCCCGCTCGCAGGGGAAGCCCAGACGGCGCAGACGGGTGATGTAATCCTCGCCCGCGCGGGAGGAGTTGTTCGTAAGATAGATGTATTGTTTCCCCATGCGCGGGAAATCAAACATCAGCTCGCGCGCCCCCTCGTACACGTCGTCGCCCAAATACAAGGTGCCGTCCATGTCGAAGAGGAACAGTTCGCAGTTTTTCAGCTTATCCATTCAAACCTCCATATTCTATCGCGGCGAAGCCCAGCGTAGCGGGTTCGACGCGAAAAGGAAGAATAATGTCGCCGGTCAATCCCGTGCCGCAAGCGGCGCGGGATGACCAGACGGCGTTATTCTGACGCGGTGCCGTCCATGTCGAAGAGAAACAGTTCGCAGTTTTTCAGCTTTGTATAATCCATATCATCCTCGAAACGTTAAAGAATCAGAAACCGAAGGCGCGGACGTCATCGTCCTCTTCCGCCCAGGTCAACGCGCAGCGGACGGCCTTGTTCCAGCCGTGCAGCAGATCGTGGCGCTCGTTTTCGTCCATGTCCGGCGTGAAGACGCGGTCGATCGCCCAGTTTGCGCGGATGTCGTCGAGACTCTTCCAATAACCCACGGCCAGACCGGCGAGATACGCCGCGCCGAGCGCCGTCGTCTCGATGCACTTGGAACGGTAGACCTCACAGTCGGTGATATTGCTCTGAAACTGCATCAGGAAGTTATTGGCGCAGGCCCCGCCGTCGACCTTCAGCCCCGTGATGGGGATGCCGGAATCCTGCTCCATGGCGGTGATGATGTCGTTGGCCTGATAGGCGAGGGATTCGAGCGTCGCGCGGATGAGATGCGCGCGGCCGAAGCCGCGGGTCAGACCGACGATCGCGCCGCGGGCGCGCTGGGACCAGTACGGCGCGCCGAGACCCGTGAAGGCCGGCACGACATAGCCGCCCGCGCTGTCGGGCACGGATTCGGCAAACTTCTGGCTCTCCTTAGCACTGGCGATGACGGCCAGCTCGTCGCGCAGCCACTGGATCGCGGCGCCCGCGACGAACACACTGCCCTCAAGGGCATATTCCACATGATCCTCAAAGCCGACGGCGATCGTCGTGACAAGGCCGCTGCGGCTCATAACGGGCTCGCGGCCGGTGTTCATCAGAAGGAAGCAGCCCGTGCCGTAGGTGTTCTTCATCTCGCCGGGCTTGAAGCAGCACTGGCCGAACAGAGCGCACTGCTGGTCGCCCGCGGCGCCGGAGATCGGGATCTCGCCGCCGTAGAGCTCAAAGGAGCTGTAGCCGTACACATGGCTCGAGGGCTTGACCTCCGGCAGCATGCACGCGGGGATGTCGAGCAGCTCAAGCAGTTCGGGATCCCAGCACAGGTCGTGGATGTTGTAGAGCATCGTGCGGCTGGCGTTGGTCTGGTCGGTGACGTGGACGTGGCCGTCCGTCAGCTTCCAGATGAGCCAGGTGTCGATCGTGCCGAACAGCAGCTCGCCTTTCTCCGCCCGCTCGCGTGCGCCGGGCACGTTGTCGAGCAGCCATTTGATCTTCGAGCCGGAGAAATACGCGTCCGGCACGAGACCCGTCTTGGCGCGGATCTTGTCGCTCCAGCCCGCCTTGACGATGCCGTCGATGATGTCGGAGGTGCGGCGGCACTGCCAGACGATGGCGTTGGCAATCGGCTCGCCGGTGGCCTTGTCCCAGATCACGGTCGTCTCGCGCTGGTTGGTGATGCCGATGGCGGCGATGTCGGCGGCCGTGACGCCGAGCTTGCGCATCGCGCTGCGTGACACCTCGAGCGTGGTGTCCCAGATCTCGTCCGCGTCGTGCTCGACCCAGCCGGGCTTGGGGAAGATCTGGCGGAATTCCTTTTGCGCGGTGGAGCAGATGTTGCCTGCGCGGTCAAAGAGGATGCAGCGGGAGGAGGTAGTGCCCTGGTCAAGGGACATGATATACTTCATGGCGGGGTTGCTCCTTTCGAAAATTGCGGCAGTGCGCATAAAACTCATACAAACATTTTAGTACGAAAGCCGTCAACTTGCAACGGAAAACTTCACGTCCCGGCGCGGCGGGCGGGAAAAGCATAAAAAAACTGTAAACTTTCCCGCCGGGGAGAAAAAAAGACTTTGGAAAAAACCGGCGGGGTGGTATAGTTTATTAGAGCAACTCATTAATTCATCCGGAGGGCATACTGCCATGCTGATGACTGTTATCGTGATCGTGTCGCTGCTCGGCGCGGTGGGCTACGGCTTTGCCGCCTCGGTCGGCGTCGCCGGCCTTTGGAAATGCGCGCTGATCTTCGTGGGCGGCGTACTGGGCCTGAGCGCGCTGTTTTTGCTTTTCGCGCTGATCGTTTCGTTTTTCATCGACCCGAGCTGGCCGCGGAAGACGCAGAACCCGATCTGCCGCTTCCTCGTTGCGCAGGGCGGAAACATGATCTGCTTCTTCACCCGCGTGCACACGCACGTAAGCGGGCTTGAAAAGCTGCCGGAGGACGGGCGCTTTCTGATGGTGGTCAACCACCGCTCGGCCTTTGATCCGATCTCCCAGTTCTACCCGCTGCGCAAGTACAACCTTGCCTATATCTCCAAGCCGGAGAATCTGCGTCTCTTCATGGTGGGGCGCGTCGTGTCCGGCGCCTGCTTCCTGCCGATCGACCGCGACAACGACCGCGAGGCGATCAAGTCCATCCTCGCGGCGGTGGATTATCTCAAGCGGGATATCTGCAGCATCTGCATCTATCCCGAGGGCACCCGCAGCAAGACCGGCGAGCTGCTGCCCTTCCACCACGGCTCGTTCAAGATTGCCCAGCGCGCGGGCGTGCCGCTCGTCATCGCGGCGTGCAGCGGCTCGGAGAAATCCAGGAAAAACCTGTTTCTGCGTCCGACGCACATCTATTTCGACATCGCCGAGGTCATCCCCGCCGAGCAGGTGAAGGCCATGACGACGGCGGAGCTCAGCGACCACGCGCGCGACGTGATCGCCGCGGCGCTGAAGGAAAGGGAGGGAGAGGCATGAAGGTCGCCCTGATCACCGGCTCGTCCCGCGGCATCGGCGCCGCGTCGGCGCGTGAGCTGGCCGAGGCCGGATATGCCGTCTGCATCAATTATATCGAGCGCGAGGACAAGGCCGAGGAGCTTGCCGCCGCTTTGCGCGAGGAGGGACACGCCGTTCTCACGCACCGTGCCGATGTCGCCGACGCCGCGGCGGTGAGGGAAATGGTACGCCGCATCGAGCGGGAGCTCGGATATGTGACGCTGCTTGTCAACAACGCCGGCATCGCCGAGCAGCACCTGTTCCAGGACATCACACCCGAATGGTGGCAGCGCATCTTCGCCGTAAACCTCGGCGGCTGCTTCAACTGCATCCAGGCGGTGCTGCCCCATCGACCAAGCACGCGATCATCGGCCTGACGCGCTCGCTGGCCGCGGAGCTTGCGCCGAGCAACATCCGCGTCAACTGCGTCGCGCCCGGCGTCATCGACACCGACATGGTCAAGGTGCTGGGGCAGGAGACGCTCGACAGCCTCGCCCGCGAGGCGATCCCGATGGGGCGTCTCGGCACGCCGGAGGAGATCGCGCGGGCGATCCGCTTCCTCGCCGACGAGGCCAGCTATACGACCGGCCAGGTGCTCGGCTGCGACGGCGGGTTTATAATTTAGGAAAGCACGGTCATATACCGCGGCAGCGTTTAGCGGCATATGACCGTGCTTCCCTGAAAACAGGATTAAGGGGGAACATACTGTGCTTTACACGGATTTGTTTGCTTCTCCGCTGGGGGAGATCCTGCTCGTGAGCGACGGCGAGGCGCTGTGCGGCCTGTACTTTGAGGGGCAGAAATATGTTCCGGCGCTCCCGGAGGCAGAGAAAGATCCCTCGCTCCCCGTTTTCAAATCGGCACGCGCGTGGCTCGAGCGGTACTTCGCCGGGGAAAAGCCCGAAGTCGATCTGCCGCTGTGCGCGGCGGGGACGGCATTTCAGCGCGCAGTCTGGGATCTGCTGAAGGAGATCCCGTACGGCGCGACCGTGACCTACGGCGAGCTTGCGGAGAGACTTGCGGCGCGGCGGGGGAGACCCTGCTCGGCGCGGGCGGTCGGCGCGGCGGTCGGGCGCAACCCGATCTCTCTCATCGTGCCGTGCCACCGTGTGATCGGCGCGGACGGCTCGCTTACCGGCTATGCCGGCGGCCTTGCGCGCAAGCGCGCGCTGCTGCGGCTTGAGGGCATCGCGCCGTGAACGACCCGATCATTGAGCTTGACGTCCACGGCATGACGCTCTCTCAGGCCTGCGTCGCCATCGACGCGGCGCTGCGCCGGTCAAAGGGCGCATACCGCATCCGCGTGATCCACGGCTATCACGGCGGCACCGCGCTGCGCGACGGGATCCGCGGCCGCTACGGTGCGAATGGGAAAGTCATACGCATCGAGCTTGGGCTCAATCCCGGCCAGACCGATCTCATCCTGCGCGAGTTTTAGCGCGCAGAGGGCTTCCGGTTTCGATTGACACGCCGCGCCCGGATATGATATAAAAGATAAGCTGGTTTCAAAAATCAGTCTCATATGGAGGGTTACCGAAGCGGGGACGTTTGCGAGCGCCGCCGGGGGCGGGTAAAGCGAGCAAAAAGGAGTGGCAGCGGTCGAAAAACGCAAGGAAAAGCGTAAGCCCGCAGCGTTTTTCGGGTACCGCAACAGGACATAACGGGGCGGCTCCGCCCACACAATTCTATATCGTCGTTACCTCCCGAAAGGGAGTTGACATACACGGAGGGTTACCGAAGCGGTCATAACGGGGCGGTCTTGAAAACCGTTAGGGCGAAAGTCCACGCGGGTTCGAATCCTGCACCCTCCGCCAATCTGGCTCTGGAGCCTCGGTTCCAGAGCCTTTTTTACAACAACCAAAACACATAGATGGAGGTGCGAAATGGCAATTTTGTTTTTCTCGGATGTGCTTCGTAAAGTTGGGCTTGACCCAGCAAAAGTGAAATTGATTCGTCATGTGATGACCGACGAAAACTTCAAAGAGTGCTATAAGGCCAATATGGTACGAGAGTACACCAGTCATCAAAAAGCGAATTTCAGCAAAGGGTATGAGTACTGGGTAACCTTTACCAGCGATTCCGGTACACTTGCCAAGCTCCATTCTGTTTATCGTGTTGACGGTTTTGCCGCTGATACGGAAACAATGATTCCTATGGGTCTTCCTTTGTGCGAGGCAAAGCGGTTCAAAGGGCAAAATGCTTTTTATCATTTGGAGCAGGTCGATCTTCTGAAAGAGTATGAGGGAAAACTAATCATTGATTGGGGCAACTCTGCTCGAATGTGGCATCAGAAGGGCACAACAGAAAAGCCTATTATCTCCCTGCAGCCGGATGAAAAGAAGGTTTTTGCCGGCTATGAGGATTTAATCCTGACCTATGACCAAATAAAAGAAATCATTGAAAACCCCAGCATTTATGAAGCATGGCACACAGCGTTGTCCTCTGTTTATGCAATCTACCTAATAGTTGACAGAGAGAATGGCCGTCAATATGTTGGCTCGGCTTATGGTGAGGACGGATTGCTGGGGCGCTGGTCATGCTATGTGAAAACACACCATGGCAACAACAAACTAATGAAGGAAGTAGTTTGTAACTACCCGGATAGGTATCACAACTTCCAGTTTTCGATCCTGCAGATCTTGCCCAAAACCTTAACGCCGGAAGAGGTTATCAACACAGAAAGTCTCTACAAAAGAAAACTGCTCAGCGTTGAGTTCGGGATGAATGACAACTGACCCTGCTATATCGTGGGACAGGGGACGGTTAATGCGTGTGAGGGTTACAAAATGGCTATAAGTAAGTTTTTACCCTCACTCGTCCATTTCGTGCGCGGCTTTGCGGCATGGGCGTTCTCTGTCCCACGAAGAAAACAGCAAATGAATCACACCGCCACGGCGCGAGGAGCCAATCCACTCCCCGCGCCTTTCTTTTTGCTTTTTCCTCTTTTTTTGCTTTTTTTCACCCACCCCTGTCCACATTTCCCGTCGAAAAACGTATTATGTAATGGATGTTCAGAATAAAAAAATATGTGTTTAAAGAATTAGTCGGTTAAAAATCTATTAAGGAGCTACTTAATGAAAGAGCTCATGCGGATTTAGTGGAAAAAAGGCTGCGATTGGCGGAATCCTTTTCGGCAAAGCTGGCCTTTTGGCTGGAGCATTAGGCAAGAAAATGATTTCTTATCGTTGCTCCAAATGTGGGTATACAATGGAAAAGTAAGTAAACTTGATAATCCTAATCCTTGCGCTCGAAGCATGTAACAACTGTCGTCCAAGAAACCAGATTTGTCAGCTGGACAATTCTGGTTTCTTGTTTTCGTCAGCGCCCATAGATCCACTCCCATTTTTCTACTGTGCAACATGTACCTTTTAGGCGTACTTGCCTCGATCTTGTACCTTTTGGGCGCACTTACACATACAAAAAGCAGTCCGGCCGGCGGCCGGGCTGATTTTGTATAACCGGTGCGGATTCGAACGGGAGTGAATGACATGCCGGGCCATGTCAGCACAGTCTTGCATGCCGCAAGCGCCGAAAAAAGCAGCATGAATTGCACAAATTGGCCGTTTTCCGGCAAATCCTGCGAGATCCGGTTTTTTTCACGGCCGCCGGGGGAGCGCTTTCCGCATTGCCGACCGGCGCCGGGAAACGAAAAAAACCTCCCACGCTTTTGTTAATTGTGCATAATTTCTGTTGACTATTTTTGTTGAAAAGCTATAATGCGGGCAAGACAGAGAGATAAAGGACGGCTCGAAAGACCCGGTGTCGATCGGCTTTACGATTATCTCACGCCGAACACAAAAGCAAAATCAAATCTGTGCTCCGGCGCTGTCAAGAAAGGAACAATTACCCAGTATGAACAACAACAAAAAGCTCTTTTTCCAGTCCCTGCGCACCCTCGTGCGTGAAGGCTTCCTCCTCTACGCGGCATCCACCAACTGCTTCCCGATGAATGCCAATCTGATCGAGCTGTACCAGCAGACGATTGACAAAGAGGCGAACTGAGAAAAGCGAAGGGCGCAGCGATGAATCCCTCCGTGAAGCGGAAGGTCTGCGCTATCCGATCAAAAACAAATCAGGCATGCCGGCGGCCGGATGTTCCGGCGGAAAGTGTCTGTATCAAATGCGGAAGATGGTCTGCCCGACGCGGCGCAGGCCATCTTTCCTTTTTCGGGCATAAACGCCCGTTTACGGCTTGCCTGTTTTTTGAATCTGCGGTATATTGGATGCGCATCGGTCGTTTGCCGATCGTATGAAACAGCAATACAAGGGAGAAAAACAAATGGAAACAAAACGTGCAAACGGATGGCGCACAGCGGCGATCATCGCGATGATCCTCTGCCTCGCGCTTGCCATCCTGTGTATAGTCATCCTGGCTCCGACAAACCATGGCGCGGAGCAGCCGCCGCTCGATGCAGAGGCGGAGCTTAAGTCCTGGTCGGCCGATTCCGCGGCACGGGACAGCCTTGTCGCCTATGTCAAGGCCGTCACGGAGGATGGCGGCGCGGATTATATCCCCGTGCGGGACCGCATCGCCGTGTTCGACATGGACGGGACGCTGACCTGCGAGACCTATTACACCTATTACGACACGATGATGTTCATCGAATACTGTCTTGTCGACCATCCCGAGCGCGTCTCGGACGAGCTCAAGGAGATCGCGGCCTCGATCAAGCCGGGCTATCTCGCCGACGAGAACCTCGCGCGGAACTTCGCCAAGGCCTATGCCGGGATGACGATGGAGGAGTTCTATCAGTATGTTGTCGAATTCGGGCAGAAGAAGACCGAGAGCTTCCACAACATGCGCTACATCGACAACTTCTATCTTCCCATGGCGGAGGTCGTGAAGTATCTCTATGACAACGGCTTTACGATCTATGTCATCAGCGGCACCGAGCGCACGACGACCCGCGCGATCGTGGCAAACTCGCCCATCCGGGATTACGTCACGCCGAACCATGTGATCGGAACGGATTTCGAGGTCAAGCAGCCCGGCCACGAGACGGAAGCGTCCAACCTGAATTTCAAGTATGAAAACGGCGACGAGCTGATCCTGACCGGCGGCTTTATTCAGAAAAACCTCAACGCCAACAAGTCCATTTATGTCGAGCGGGAGATCGGTCAGCGCCCCGTGCTGGCCTTCGGCAACAGCGGCAGCGACACGAGCATGATGAACTACACGATCGACAGCCGCAACCCCTACCGGGCCGAGGCCTATATGGTCGTGGCCGACGACAGCGTCCGCGAGTGGGGCAAGCAGGATTGGGAGACCAAGTCGGCGGAATATGCGGCAAAGGGCTATATCCCGATCTCGATGAAGAACGACTTTGCCCAAATCTATCCCGAGGGCATCACCATTGCCGACGAGCAGTACCACGAGCGGAGATGGACGGTCACCGCGGAGGAAGCGGCAGCCCCGGCGGCGGAAGCGAAGGCGGCGGGCGACGTCATCCTCTCGGACGATCCCTCTGACTTCGTCCTGCTGAGCGAGGCCGTGCCGGACGCCATCCTTGAGATCCGCTACTATTCCACCTATAACTTCGTCGGCGATCGGATCGACGGCTATGAGGAGCCGCTCGCCATGCTGACGGAGGAAGCGGCGGCCGCGCTGCGGGACGTGAGCGACGAGCTCAAGGGCATGGGGTACCGCCTGAAGATCTTTGACGCCTACCGCCCGCAGATGGCCGTGACGCATTTCATGAACTGGGCGCTCGACACCGAAGACACCCGCATGAAGGACTATTTCTATCCGGAGCTCGAAAAGGACGTGCTCTTCCCGCAGGGTTACATCGCCGAGCACTCCGGCCACAGCCGCGGCAGCACCGTCGACCTGACACTCTTTGACATGACGACGGAGAAGGAAGTCGACATGGGCGGCACCTTTGACTATTTCGGCGAGCTCAGCCATCCCGACTATACCGGGATCACCGAGGAGCAGTATGCAAACCGCATGCTGCTGCGCGAGGTGATGCTCAAGCACGGCTTCAAGCCGCTTGTCGAGGAATGGTGGCACTTCACGCTCGCGGACGAGCCGTATCCCGACACTTATTTCACCTTCCCCATCAACAGCGATTCGCTCGCCGACGGGGCGTATGACAAGGCCGCGTAAGTGCGGGGAGAGAACAGAAAGAAACGCTCCCGGTCAAAAGGACGCGCAGATTAGGGAGACGACAGGTTTTGAACGGATCTTTTCCGCCCATACTTCACAGAAAAATCCGGAAACACATCAAGTATTTCCGGATTTTTCTATATTGTCTGGACAAAAAAACTCTCGCTCAAAACTGCTTTGCACGCAAAAAGTGAGATTTTTGTGTCGGGCGAGGCGAAAAGCGCATGAATAATGGCTATATATTCCGAGCATTTTCAACGATGCCCGGCGTGAAAGATATCCTTTTTGCGCTGCCGTATCCCTATTCTGCGCGCCCTAAGGCCGGGAGCGTTTTCATAAAGAATGGAATGACAGACTTAATTTTCATTAAAATGTCCGCTCCCTGCTTGCTCTTTTCCCGTAAGGTGGGTATAATTCCCATCGCATCATACAAGATGGAGAAAAACATGAAAAAGACAGTTGTTATCATGATATTGATCGCGGCGCTCGCGCTCTCGCTTGCTGCATGCGGGAAAGCGCCCGCCGCGCAGAATACCGCCCCGGCCGCCGAAGCGCAGACGCCTGCCCAGGAGACAACTCCCGCGGCGGAAACGCCCGCCGCGCCGCAGAGCGAGCCGACTGAGCCCGCCGCGAAGCCCGAAGCCGAGGCCTTCCCCGCAAGAGCCGACGGCGAACGCTTTGAAGACGTCATCATGATCGAGGGCATGGAGGAGACCGTCCGCTACGAGCATGTCAAAAGCGCTGCGTTCGGCTTTGAGATGGACTATGACTATGAGAACTTTGTACGCCGGAGCGACGCGGACTGTGAGCGGTTCGTCTCGGTCTGGGACAACGCCGCCGAGCCCGAGAATTATATTGAGGTAAGATCCGACACAGGCAACGCCGAGCTCGTCGCCGACGCGATCATCGCGCGCCTTTCCGGGGACTATGAGATCAGACAGGAATACCGCGAGCTTGCGCGCGCGGGGCAGTGCATCCACATCGCGGCGGACATCATCAAGGGCACCGACCGGATGCCGGATCATCTGCAGTACGTCTACGTCATCCCGGCGGCCGACGGCTGCCGCGTCGTCACGGAGCACTGCTTCGTCGTGGATTGCGAAGGCCTCCTCAGACGCTTTGACTATATGCTGAACACGCTCACGGTCCCGGACGGAAACGGGGGAGAGGCGCTTTCGGATGAAGAGGCGCTTTCGGCCGTCAGAGCGTACTGCCTTGATTCCAACCCGGATCTGGAGGGCATCGTGAACGCCGACGAGTATCCGGTCTACTGGATGGTAGAGACGAGCAGCGAGCAGCAGGTCGTGGTCCTGTTCCGCTCCTACACGGGCTCTGAGACCCGCTACTATGTCGACCGCGCCACGGGCGAGACCACCGTGACAGATTTTGTCCCCGGCATCATGAGCGCCGAGCAGCCCTCGGAGGAGAGGCTGAACGTGCGGGACTATCTCGGCTGATCGCCTTGCCGCTTCGATTTGCAGACCCCTGTGACAGGAAAACAGTTGGAGGGAAACATGAAAAAGACGGTTGTTATGATACTGCTTACCGCGGCGCTTCTGCTGTCGCTCGCCGGCTGCGGGATAGCTCCCGCCGCTGATACCGGCGCCGCCGGGACGCAGAGCGTACCGGCCGAAAATGCCGCGCCCGAGAGTGCGCAGCCCGCACCCGCCGAAGCGCCGGAGACCTCCGGCCGCGCCGACGGCGAGCGCTTTGAGGAGACGATCGTGCTTGAGGGCATGGAGGAGACGGTCGCATACGAGCACGTCCGCAATGAGACCGTCGGCTTTGAGCTGGATTATGAATACGAGGATCTCGAACGCCACGGCGATCTCGAAAGCGAGAGCTTCGTCTCCCGCTGGGACGATCCCGACGATCCCTGGAACTATCTCGAAGTAAGGCGCGACACGGGAAAAGCCAACCTGGTCGGCGACGCCCTGGCCGCGACGCTGAAAGGCATGTACGACAGCGTCGACTATGAGGAATCCACGCTCGAGCGCGCGGGCGACTGCCTCGTGATCAGCGCCTCCGGCGCCAAGGACGGCGTCGCGCCCGCCGGCTCGCTGCAGACGGTGTACGTCATCCCGGCAGCCGACGGCTGCCTCGTCGCGACGGCGCACTGCACCTATGAGAGCGCTGAGGGCTTCGGCGCGCGCTTCGCGTACATGATGAACACGCTCACGCTCATCGGCGGATAAGGGCGCAAAAGCCGCCGATTTCCGGAAAGAGGGAGAGAAAATGAGACTTTTGTTTATCCGTCACGGCGATCCCGATTATACCGTGGACGGTCTGACGCCGACGGGACGGCTTGAGGCGCAGCTTTTATCCGACCGCATTGCGCCGATGGACATTGCGGAATACTATGTTTCCACGATGGGCCGGGCGCGGGATACGGCGCGCCCGACGCTCGAAAAGGCGGGGCGCACGGCAGAGGAATGCGACTGGCTGCGGGAATTTTCGATCGGCGTCCACCGCCCGGACAAAGAGGGCGCGCTCAGCGCGGTCCCCTGGGACTGGCTCCCGCAGGACTGGGCAAAGGACCCCATCCTGCTCGACCGCGAGCACTGGCACGAGCACCCCGTGTTTGCCGAGATGGATCTGAAGGGCGCATACGACCGCGTCGTAGCGGAATTCGAGCGGGTCCTCGCCGCACACGGCTATGTCCGCGACGGCCTGTGCTATCGCGTCGAGCGCCAGAGCAGTGAAACGCTGGCCTTTTTCTGCCATTTCGGCGTAAGCTGCGTGCTGATGAGCAGACTTATGAACGTCTCGCCGATGGTGCTGTGGCACGCACTTGCCATGGCGCCGAGCTCCGTCACCACGGTCTATACCGAGGAGCGGCGGCCGGGCGTCGCGTCGTTCCGCGCCTCCGCCGTCGGGGATATCTCACATCTATACTGCCGCGGGCAGGAGCCCTCCTTTGCCGCGCGCTTCTGCGAGGTGTACGGAAACGGCGACCGAGTCGATTAAATACTGAATGAAAAAACAGTTCCCCGGATCGGTTGACCCGGGGAGCTGTTTGTCATAAGGAGAAGACGATCATTTCTTCGCCTGCTTCTTTACGTTGTTCGCCGCGATAAAGACAATAAAGTTCATCACGACGCTGAGTACCGAGACGCCGATCATCTCGTCCGCGCTGCCTGCGATGGCGAGGACCAGCTGGAGCACGCTGAGGATCAGCGCGATCAGGACGACGACCCATGCGCCGCCGATTTTCTTCGCGTCCTTCGCCGCGGCGAAGAGAAGATACGCCGTCAGCAGCGACACGGCCGCGCTCACCCACGACGAGACGCTGTCGCCCTAAACCGCGGTGATCACGTTGACGACGGCCGAGAGAATCTCAAGGATACCGAATGCTCTCAAAACTTTCTGACTTTTGGACATGATGCGTTTCCTCCCAGTATTGCCGATGATAGAGGTATTTTATACCAACGTGGAGAAAAAAGTCAGTTCCATCGGGACAAAACTGCCTGCGGGACTTCCCTGCAGGGCGGGAAAATGCTATACTGATGGTCACAGATAAATCGCTTCATCCGAAAGCGGCGGCAGGAGGGCTTCCATGGAAAAAAAGCAACAACCGGGCAAGCGTATTTTGATGAGCGCGCTCGGCGTCGTCATCTGCGGTGTCAGCGTGGGCATGTTCAAGCACGCCGCGCTCGGCGTCGACCCGTTCCAGAGCCTGATGAGCGGGCTCGACGCCGTGATCCCGATCCATTTCGGCACGCTGTATGTGATCGCGAATCTGCTGCTCCTTGCCTTTGCGCTGGCTTTCGACAGGCGCAAGATCGGCCTTGCGACGCTCATCAACCTCTTTCTGCTCGGCTATATCGCGGAGTTTTCCCAGTCGTGCATGGCGCGGCTCGTGCCATCCCCGGCTCTCGGCGTCCGCTTTCTGATCCTGGCCCTTGCCGTGGTGATCATGTGTCTGGCCTCCGCGTTCTATTTCACGGCGGATCTGGGCGTGTCCACCTATGACGCCGTGGCGCTCATCTGGTCGGAAAAGCAAAGCCGGATCCCGTTCTCCGTTTGCCGCGTGATCACGGACCTCGTGTGCGTGCTTGCCGGCGTCGCGCTGTGCCTCGCCGCCGGGTTTTCCCTCCGCCGGATCACCGGCGAAGTCGGCATCGGCACGATCATCACGGCCTTCTTCATGGGGCCGCTGATCCAGTTCTTCAACATCCGTATCGCGCGGCCCTTCCTCTGCGGCAGGGGAAAAACAGAACCGTAACGCCCGGAGGGGCAAAGCACGCTCTGCTGCCCGCGCCGGACGGCAGAGAAAGAACACAAAACATTGAGGTGATACGAATGCGGCCGGTGATCGCAAAGCTTGCAAAAATGCTGACGGACTGTATGGACGTCAAGACGGGTCTCGTGAAAATGAGTGAGGACCGCTGGGAATATAAGATGCTGAGCGTCCTTTTGACGGACGAGATGGCGGAGCTGATGCTGAAAATGGGGCGGCGCAGGCCGACCACGGCGGCGTGCGCCGCGCGGGGAAGATCATGATCAAAAGCATGAAGGGAAAGAGCGAAGAAGCATGATGAAAGAATCCTTCGTCCTCGACGGACGCACGGTGCGGCTCTTCGGAGACGAGACGCCGGAGATCCTCTTCCTCCAGCCCGCGGACGATGGGGAGACGCTGCCGCCGGAGAGCATGCGGGAGTGCGGCGTGCCCTTTGTGCACGCGGCCTTTGAGGTAAAGGACTGGAACCGGGACTTAAGCCCCTGGGAGGCGCCGCCGGTATTCGGAAAAAACGCTTTTGGCGGCGGCGCGGCGGACACGCTCGCGTTCCTGACGGAGCGGCTGCTGCCGGAGCTGCGCGTCCGGCTCGGGCTGCGGGACGACGTGAGGCTCTGCGTCGGCGGCTATTCGCTCGCGGGGCTCTTCGCCCTTTGGGCGGCGAGCCGGACGGAGCTCTTCGACGCTGTCGCGGCGGCCTCGCCCTCGGTGTGGTTCCCCGGCTGGCTCGACTATTGCCGGGAAAACCCGATCCATGCCAAAAATGTATATCTCAGCCTCGGCGACAGGGAGGAGCGGACGAAAAATCCCGTGATGGCGCGCGTCGGCGACTGCATCCGCGAAACGGAAGCGCTGCTGCGTCCCGACCACGCCGTCACGCTCGAGTGGAATCCCGGCGGCCATTTTCAGGATCCGGCCGGGCGCACCGCAAAAGCCTTCTGCCGCGCGGCGGCGCTTTAGTGACAAAGACCCGATCAGCCCCGCTCCTGCTGCGCGGCAAAGGACGCACGTACCTGGGCGAGAAAACGCTCGGCGATCGGCGTGAAGGCCTGATACCGGTTCCAGATCAAATACAGTCTGACCGGGAGCGCGGGGAAAAGCGGCCGGAATACCAGCCCGCTCTCGCGGGAGGTGTTGACGAGATGGGCAAAGGTAAGCTGATACCCAAGTCCCTCGCGCACAAAGAGCGAGGCGTTGTAGCTCAGACGCGACGAGCCCTCCAGATGGAGCCGGTCAAAGCGCTCTCCCGCCCAGGTCTTGATATCCCCGTTCCAGCCCTGCTCGGACGTAAAGAGCGGAAGTCCCGAGAGATCATCCACCGTGATGGTCTCTTTTTTTGCGAGCGGATCGTTCTCCGGCAGGATCACACCCCAGAGATCGCCCTCGGGGAAGAGGATCGAATCGTATTTCGCCGCGTCCGGGCTGCTGCACAGCACGGCGAAGTCGAGCAGCCCCTTGTCGAGCTTTTCCGTGACCTGCTCGGTGTCACCGCTCGTGATGTGATAGTGCAGCGCGGGATAGCTGCGTTTGAGCGCGTGCAGTTCCCGCGCGAGATACCGGATTTGATATGACTCGGCAAGCCCGAGATACAGCTCTCCGCCGCTGATGTCGTCGAGCGAGAGGAATTCCCGCTCGATCTTATCGGCCATGGTGACCAGATCCTCCGCCCGGTCGCGCAGCAGCAGCCCCTCGTCCGTGAGCGAGATGTTGAAGCTGTGGCGGACAAAGAGCTTTTTCCCAAGCTCCTCCTCCAGTGCGCGTATCGTGCGGGAGAGCGTCGGCTGCGTGACGTGAAGAAGCTCGGCGGCCCGGGTCATATTCTCCTCGCGGGCGGCGGCGAGAAAATAGCGTAAAGCGCGGATCTCCATCGTGATTTTCCTTTCTGCGAAATGCAAAAAACGTATATCATGATATACAGTATAACTATTTGCGCATGGAAAAGCAATCTGTTATCATGAAATCACAAGAAGAAAACGGAGGACGGAGAAGTGGACGAGAGGATCTCGCTGCGCGGATGCATGGAGGACGCGGGCTGCACGGAGGACAGCATCCGACAGGCAGAAGCGCTCCTTGCATCCGGCGATTCCGAGGCGTTGATCCGGTGTCTGCGCACCTGCCGCTGCGAGCAGCTGGACGCGCTGCACGAAAAGCAAAAGCAGCTCGACCGGCTTGATCTGCTGATCCGCAAAGCCCGGACATGGTAAGGAGGAAAAGAACATGATCAAAACCGAAAACCTGAATCTGACAATGGAATGGGACAAGACCTTCCCCAAAAGCGACAAGGTCGAGCACAGCAAGGTCTGCTTTATAAACCGCTACGGCATCACGCTCGCCGGCGATCTCTACGTGCCGAAGGGGACGGAGGGCAGACTTCCGGCGATTGCGGTCTGCGGGCCGTTCGGCGCGGTGAAGGAGCAG
This sequence comes from uncultured Eubacteriales bacterium, assembly GCA_900320595.1. Lineage (GTDB taxonomy): Bacteria > Bacillota > Clostridia > Oscillospirales > Oscillospiraceae > Limivicinus. The sequence continues at coordinate 66,631 of ONSW01000010.1, forward strand.
TGTTCCGGCCTCTATGCCCAGACGATGGCCGAGCGCGGCTTTCTGACGCTGGCCTTTGACCCCTCATTTACCGGCGAGAGCGGCGGCACGCCCCGCTATATGGCCTCGCCCGACATCAATACCGAGGACTTTATGGCGGCGGTGGATTTTCTCTCGCTGCACGAGCGGGTCGACGCCGGGCGCATCGGCATCATCGGCATCTGCGGCTGGGGAGGGATGGCGCTCAACACCGCCGCGCTCGACACCCGCATCAAGGCGACGGTCGCCTCCACCATGTACGACATGACCCGCGTGAACGCAAAGGGCTATTTTGATTCCGAGGACAGCGAGGAAGCGCGCTATGCCAAGCGGGCGGCCATGTGCGAGCAGAGACTGGAGGACTTAAAGAGCGGTGAATACAAGCTTGGCGGCGGGGTCGTCGATCCGCTGCCGGAGGACGCGCCGTTCTTCGTCCGAGACTATTACGATTACTACAAAACGCCGCGCGGCTATCATCCCCGCTCGCTCAACTCCAACGGCGGCTGGAATGTGATCGGCTGCGAGAGCTTTATCAACCAGCCCATTCTGCAGTACTCCAACGAGATCCGCAGCGCGGTCCTCGTGATGCACGGCGACGCGGCCCATTCCTGCTATTTCGGGCGCGATGCCTATGCCGACATGGTGCACGGCAGCAAGTACACGGCGAACAAGGAGCTGCTGATCATCCCGGGCGCGACGCACACCGATCTCTATGACGGCGGGAAAAAGGGCGCCATCCCCTTTGACAAATTGGCCGCGTTCTTTGGCGAATACCTGAACTGACAAGATGAACGGGAAACAAAAACAGACGGTGCTCGCAGTAGCGCTCTGCCTTGCGCTGCTGCTTGCGGGATGCGGCAAGGCTCCCGCGCAGGAGAGCGGAGCCGCCGGAACGCCTGCGGCAGAAGTCACGCCCGCCGCGGCCACAGCCGCGCCGGAGCCGACGCCGGCACCCGCCGGGGAACGGGAAGAGAACGAAACACCCGAGGAGGAAGAGAAAGAAATGCTTCAGATGAAGATCGGAGACACCGCTGTCACGGTCGAGTGGGAGGAAAACGAATCCGTCAAGGCGCTCGCCGAGCTGTGTGAAGAAACGCCGCTTGTGATCGAGATGTCGATGTACGGCGGCTTTGAGCAGGTCGGGTCGATCGGCGCGAGCCTGCCGCGCAGCGACGTACAGACAACGACGGCGGCGGGCGATATCGTCCTGTACGCCGGCAATCAGATCGTGGTCTTCTACGGCTCGAACAGCTGGGCCTATACCCGCCTCGGCCATATCACCGACAAAAACGCCGCCGAGATGGCTGAACTGCTTGGACAGGGCGACGTGAGATTGAGCCTCTCGATCGGAGGCTGAGGGATGGACATTCTTGTCTTGAACGGCAGCCCTCGCCCGCAGGGGGACACGGCGAAAATGGTCGCCGTTTTCCGGGATTCGGCCGAGCGCGCGGGGCATACGGTAACGGTCATCAATGTCTGCCGCATAAACGTCCGCGGCTGCCTCGCCTGCGAATACTGCCACGGAAAAGGGCAGGGCGCGTGCGCGCAGCGGGACGATATGCAGATGATCTATGAAAAGCTGCGCGAGACGGACATGCTCGTGCTGGCCTCGCCGATCTACTATCACAACATCAGCGGCCAGCTCAAGTGCGTCATCGACCGCTTTTACGCCGCACTCTACCCCACGGCGCCCGCGCGGCTGAAGAAGGCCGCCATGTTCCTCGCCTCCGGCGACGCGGACATGGACGTCGGAGCCAGGTTTTCCTATGAGGGCGATTTCCTCGGATACCTCGGGCTGGAGGACGGCGGGCTCTTTACCAACCACGATGAAGACGTGCTGGACAAGATCGCGGCCATGGCGGCGGCGCTGTAAAATAACAGGCTTGGAAAAGGCGCGGATCGGTCAATTGATCCGCGCCTTTTTGGGATAGTGTACTTTACCTTTCCCGGAAAATGCTGTATACTTTTCCCATCGCCGCACGGAGGAAAGCCCCGCCGCATCGGAAAAAAGCGGGAGCGCGCGGCATGGAGTACGGGATGAAGAGAAGAACGCTGATTGCTCTCCTCTGCGCCGCGGCGCTGCTTGTTCTGACGGCAGTAGCGGCGACGACACAGGAGCGGGAAAAACGCATACCGCAGATCCGGGCAAGAGGCGTGCTGCTTGTCGGCACGACGGGGGATTACCGCCCCATGTCCTTCCTGGATGTGGACAGCGGCGAATACTGGGGCTTTGACATCGAGCTGGCGAAGGATCTGGCCGATGCGCTGGGCGTGGAGCTTCGCTTTGTGCCCACCACTTGGCCGACGCTGATGGAGGACACACTGGCCGGAAAATTCGACCTGGCCATCAGCGGCATCACGATCACGGAAGCAAGACGCGCGCAGGCGCTGATGTCCGAAGGCTATCTTGCGAACGGAAAGACCGTGCTCTGCCGCACTGCGGACGCGGGCAAATATACCTCGCTCGAGGCGATCGACCGTCCGGAGGTCGTCGTGATGGAAAACCCGGGCGGTCTGAACGAGCAGTTCGTGCGCCAGAACCTGCCGCATGCGGCGCTTGTGATCCACCGCGTGAACGAGGAGATCCCCGGCCTGGTCGCTTCCGGTGCGGCGGACGTCATGATCACCGAGATCCTGGAGGCGGGCTATTACGCCGCGCGGGACAGCCGCTTGGCCGCGCCGCTGCTGCAAAGGCCCTTTACTCACGGCGAGCTCGGCGTACTGATGGCGCAGGGCTCGGAGGATCTGCTCGATTTTGTCAACAGCTTTCTGGCCTCGGCGCGCGAAAGCGGCCGGCTTGACGAGCTTGCGGAGACGTACATATACGGCGCGGCTTCCGATCTGGACGCCGCCGCGTGAGCTTTCTGCAAAGACTGCCCCTTCGAACGGAGGGGCAGACTTTTTTCAGGCCGGGCGGGTCTTGTGAAGAAGGGAAAAAAATGTTATACTTTCTTCGTTCGGCGCCCCGGGGCAGACGGCCCCAGACGGGGCGCGTCCGCCTTTTTCGGCAGAATGGAGCAAACGTTAGCGCGGCAAGTCAGGCCGCACGGGAAGGATGAACATGCAGAAGAACTGGTACCGGCTGGACACGGCCGCGCTGATCTTCCCCGCGATCGCACGGCGCGACTGGTGCAACGCCTTTCGCGTCTCCGCCGGTCTTTATGAGCCGGTCGACCCGGAGATCCTGCAGCGCGCGACGGACGATATGCGCCGGCGCTTTCCGTTTTATTTTGTGACGCTGCACAAGGGCTTTTTCTGGTATTACCTCGAAGAGACCGGGAGAAGCGTGCGGGTGCGGCAGGACTACGCCTATCCGCTGACCTTTATGAGCAGCCGCGAGCTGAAGGAAAACTGCCTGCGCGTGCTGTATTATAAAAACCGCATCGCCGTCGAGTTTTTCCACTCGCTGACGGACGGACGCGGCGGCAGCATCTTCCTCTGCAACCTTGTCGCGCGCTATCTCGAACTCAGGTACGGCCTCAAGATCCCCAAGGAGGGGCTGATCGTCGACTGGAACGCGCCGCCCCCGCCGGAGGAGCTGGAGGACAGCTTTTTGAAAAACGCCGGCGAGGTCGCTGCGAGCCGGCGCGAGGAGGTGTCCTATCGGCTGCACGGCACGCGCTCCGAGCAGGGTTTCAAGACGCTGACCTGCGGCATCGTCGAGACGCAGGCGCTGCTCGACACGGCGCACCGCTATCACGTGACGGTCACGGCGCTGCTCGCGGCCGTAATGGCGGAGAGCATCATCGCCATGCAGAACGCCGAGCGGCCGCGCCGCCGCCAGCGCCCGGTCAAGATCACGATCCCGGTCGACCTCCGCCGCCTGTACGGCAGCCGGACGATGCGCAATTTCTCGCTTGTGCTGAACATCGGTGTCGACCCGCGCTACGGCGACTATACCCTCGAGGAGCTGTGCAAAACGATCTACCACCAGCTCTGCGCCAACGCCACGCCCCAGAACATGGCGGGCATGATCGCCGCGAACGTCCAGCCCCAGCAGGTCGTTGCGCTGCGGCTGGCGCCCGCGGCGCTGAAAAACGTTGTGATGGACGCCGTCTATCACCAAAGCGGTGAGAGCGGCGGATGTCTGAATATCTCGAACATTACCAGTCTGCCGCTGCCGGACGTTATGCAGCACTATGTCGAGCGCGCGGAGTTCATCATCGGCCCGCAGCGCAGCTATCCCAACAACTGCTCGGTTTTGAGCTACGGCGGGAAGACCTATATCAACATGATCCGCTCGATCCGCGAGTCGGAGCTTGAACGCCGCTTTTTCTCCCGTCTCGTCGAGCTGGGGATCGCGGTCGAAATCGAAAGCAACAGGAGATAACGATATGTACTGTGTCAAATGCGGCGTCAGGCTGCAGGAGGGGACGGAACGCTGCCCGCTTTGCGCCACGCCGGTGTGGAACCCGGAGGAGACAACGGAGGAGCGCGGCTATCCTGACACGCTGCCGCGCGCCCACCGCGAATCGGACCTGCCCGGCGCGGTGGCCTTTACGGTGATCTGCGCCATTGCCGTGCTCGTCACGCTGACGGTCTGTTTCAAGCTGTACGGCGCGCTGCGCTGGGGCGGCTTCGTGGTGCTCGGCATCGCGCTTTTCTATGTCGTGGCCGTGCTGCCGCGCTGGTTCCGCCAGCCGCGGGGCGAGGTCTTTGTCCCGGTCGATCACGCGGCGATCGCGCTGTATATGCTCTATATCTGTCTCAAGACCGGCGGCCACTGGTTTTTGAGCTTCGCCTTCCCGGTCATATTGGCGAGCTGTGCGCTCTCCACGGCGATGATCTGCCTGCTCAAATACGTCCGGGGCGGGAGGCTGTTCATTTTCGGCGGTTTTCTGATCCTGCTCGGCGGCTTCACGGTGCTTGTGGAGTTTTTCGAGCATATCAGCTTCGGCACGGAGATGTTCCGCTGGAGCCTTTATTCGCTCACTTCCTTCGGCGCGGCGGGCGTGTTCCTGCTGATCGCGGGGATGATCCCCGCGCTGCGGCAGGGGCTGGAAAAGCGCTTTTTCTTCTGAGGGACGGGAGATGGCAAAGCACCTGTTTTTGACCGAGCGGAGAAAGATCCCGGTCGGTCGTCATATGATCCGTCTGCTGATCCTCCGCCCGCTGGAGAGCCGGGAGGAAAAGGTCCCCGGCGTGCTGTGGATCCACGGCGGGGGCTATCAGTCCGGCTCGGCCAAGGACGTTTTCGCCACGCGGGCGCTGTCGCTCGTCGTCAAATTCGGCGCGGTGCTCGTCGCACCGGATTACCGTCTTTCGAAAAAGCACCCCTATCCGGCCGCGCTGCACGACTGCTATGCCGCGCTGCTCTATCTGCGGGATCACGCCGCGGAGATCGGCGTGCGCGACGACCAGATCATGGTCGGCGGCGAGAGCGCGGGCGGCGGCATGGCCGCGGCGCTGTGCATGCTCGCCCGCGACAGGGGAGAGGTGAACATCGCCTATCAGATGCCGCTCTACCCAATGCTTGACGACCGGGACACCCCCTCCTCGGCCGACAACCACGCTCCGAACTGGAACACCCGGCGCAACCGCAGGGCCTGGAAGCGCTATCTGCGCGAGGCCTACGGCACCGACATCGTCTCGTGCTATGCCGCCCCCGCGCGGCGCGAGGATTACAGCGGCCTGCCGCCCTGCTATACCTTCGTCGGCGAGATCGAGCCGTTTTACTGTGAGACCGTGGACTATGTCCGCCATCTGCAGGAGGCCGGTGTGGAGGCGGAGGTCGACGTGTATCCCGACTGGTTCCACGCCTATGACCTGTTCTTCCCAACGAAGAAGGTCGTGCGCGAGGCGATCGCGCGCTTTGAAGAACACTATCAATATGCCGCGGCGCATTATTTCGCGCCGCAGAAGGAAAGAGAAGGAGAAAGCTCATGAGCAAAAAAGTGTTGATCCTCTCCGCAAGCCCGCGGAAGAACAGCAATTCCGAGATGCTCGCACGCGCCTTCGCCGCCGGCGCGGAAGCAAGCGGGAACGAGGTCGAGCTGATCTCGCTGCGCGGAAAAGACCTCCGCTTTTGTCAGGGCTGCTTTGCCTGCCAGCGGACGGGAAAGTGCGTGATCGCGGACGATATGCTTTGGATCGTGCCCAAAATGGAGCAGGCCGACGTGCTCGTCTTTGCCACGCCGATCTACTATTACGAGATGAGCGGCCAGATGAAGACGCTGCTTGACCGCGGCAATCCCCTTTTCGTGGCGGACTATCGTTTCCGCGACATCTATTTTCTCTCTTCCGCGGCCGAGGACGAGGAGGAGGTCCCGCTGCGCGCGCAGAGCGGTCTGGAGGGCTGGATCGCATGCTTCCCCAAGGCCAGACTGGCCGGCTGCGTGTTCGGCGGCGGCGTGACGGAGTGCGGCGAGATGAAAAACCGCCCCGACAGACTCGAGGCGGCCCGCGCGATGGGAGCCTCGGTCTGACAGAAAAGCAAAACAGCGCCCCGGCGGAAAACCGTCGGGGCGCTGCTTGTTTTTCAGAATCTGTGCTTGATCGTTTCAAGTGCATCCGCTGCGCTGCGCAGATGCTCGGCAAGCGGCAGCTCGGAGTGCAGCGCAAAGAAAAAGTGGATGCGCTGCCTGGCCTCAGACCGCGCGCTCTGAATGTGCGCCTTGAGCGCCTCGTAGCGCACGACGACGTTGTTTTCCTCGGCAAAACGTTTGATGCGTGCCGCCAGATGCGCCGAATAGGCGACGTCCAGCGTGAACACGCCGAAGAAATAACCGATCACAAACGAGAACGCCAGATTGTGCGAAAGCCAGTCGAGTGCCGAGAGCACATGGGGATGGACGAGAAAATAATACACGGCGCCGAGCACCGCCCAGAAGAAGGAGAACAGCGGGCAGATCAGCCCCTGAATGTTGCCGCGGCAACCGGTGTAATCCCACAGACGCAGCTTCGCCCACTTCAGCAGCGCCAGTCCCGCGAGGTATTCGATCCCTGTCATGCTCACGGCCATCGCGGCGAAGAGCAGCAGCTTTCCCGCCGCGCTCGCGCCGAGACCGCTCCGCTCGCCGAGCGCGGCCAGCAGATATAAAATGCACAGTCCGGTGCCGTACAGCGGCACATAAGGCCCGACGCAGAAGCCGGGATTGATCCATTTGTGCTCCGGGTTCGAGGAGGAGAAAAATTTGCGGAAGAAGACCTCCAGCACCCAGCCGAAAACAGAGCCGATGAAAAACAGATACGCAAGACAAAGAAAAAGACTCATTTCAGAAGCTCCTTCAACATAAGAAATCAAAAACCGGCGTTAAACACGCCGGTTTTTGATCGAAATCGGATCGCCGGGGGGGAGGCGGTCACTCGTTCTCCATCATCTTTTTCAGCTCGCGCGCCTCGGCCTCGACGTCCTTCTTCATCTGGCGGACGGTGTCGTGGTGCTCGACCTCGGCGCGGATGCGGTCCTTGCGTCTCTCACGCTCGACGTCGTGCAACTCCAGCTTTTCATCGGCGGCCTTTTTGACCTCCTTCGCCTCGGCGCGGACCTGCTTTTTCAGCTCGCCTAGATCGTGGCGGCTCTGACGGACGGCGTCCTTGAGCTCGGATTTGATTTCGTGTTCCATCTGCTTATAGTCTTTCATTTTCTTTTCCTCCTGTTCTTTGATGCGGCGATAAAACGTGTTGGGCTTCAGTTCAAGCAGTGCCATAGCCTGGCGGGCGTTGAGCTCGCCGCCCTTCCAGCGTGCGACGACAGATTCAAACAGCTCGTCGTCAATGACGATAGGCTTGCGCCCCTTGTACTTGCCTTCGCTTTTGGCACGCTCGATGCCGCTGCGCCGCCGGGCACTTCGGCCGGACTGCTCCAGATCGTTCAGCGCACGGCAAAGGGAAAAGAGGGAAGCGCCCTGCTCAGGACGCGTGTCGATCGCTTCCTTGCTGCAGACAAGCTCGCCGCCCTTGTCTGCCAGTTTTACGGCCGCCTCGAGGAAAGCCTTTGCACTGTCCGAAACGGCGGAAATGCTGTCGATGCGGACACAGTCGCCCGGCCGGATCGCTTCGATCGCCTCGGTAAAGGCTTTTTGATCCTGTGCGTAAACGGTTTCCATCCCGACCCCTCCTCTTCTTTACGGACAGGAGAATAGCACAAAATTAAAAGTATGTCAATAGGATTTATTGCATTTATGACACATTTCATATTTTGTTCACACCCTATTGAAACACATCGGCGCCGCGTCAGCTCATAGAGGGGAATCGTTACAAAACACAAAAAAGTTGTAACAATAAAACACAAAATATAGTATTAATCTTTCTTAAATTGCCCCTTTCAGGTACAAAATATATTGCAATGACAGGAGGAAAATGATAAGATAGCATACTAGAATAACAGCGCGTTTCTTCCCTTTTCATCGGGGGTGACGCGCATCAGACCGCCGTGCCGATGGGCGCGGCGCGGATAGAACAGTTCCTGTTTGGAGGAAACAGAAGTGAAGATGAAAAAAGGCATCTGCCTCCTTTTATGCGCCATACTGCTTGTCGGTCTGATGCCGGCCGGCGCCCTTGCGGCAAACGGCCCCGGCATTGCGGGCGACGTATGCGCGTCGATCTGCCTCACGGGCGGGATGGACAAAACGATCTACTCCGCCGACAGCGCGATCGAGCAGCAGATCCTCTATCCGGGCGAGCTGACCGAGGCGCGTTATCTGCTGCCCGACGGCGTGAGCTATGACGCCGTGAGCAACACGCTCACGCTCACGGACTTCTCCGCCCCCTCCGCCGTGCTTTCGCTGACGATGATGGGCAGCGACTTCAAGATCCGCCTGAGCGGCAGCAGCTCCCTCGCGGCCATCCGTTCGGAATCGATGGGCTGGGGCGGCAGCATCACCTTCACCGGCGACGGCGCGCTTGATGTGACGAACTATTCCGAGGCCGGGATCACGGTCAACGCCGGCGGCGCGGCCGATTTTGTCCGCGTCGAGCCGCAGGTGCGCCTGACGGTCACGGGCGCCGGAAACGCGATCGTTGTTGCCGGGACGAGTTATGGCGACGGCGCGATCAGCTTTGACACGGCATCGCCCAACGTGCGCGCCGAAGACAGCTCCTATGCGCTCACCGATCAGCTGACGAGCGACGGCGCCCTGATCGACGTCTGCACCCGCTCCGGGGAGGAGGGCCTCTTCGGTCTGGAAGCCGACATCGATCCCGAGACGGAAAGCCTTGTTTACAACGTCTATCAGCTCGGCGAGAGGGACGGCGCGGGCGCCTACAGCGCGGCGCTCATCGAGGAGAAGATCGCGGATATCTCCGCGTTCGGCCAGGTCTATACGCCTCACGAATGGGCGCTTTATGACGTCAATACGGGCGCGCCCGTCTCCCAGGTACGGCTGGCCCGCTTTTCCGTCAGCGCGCAGGCCGCCGATGAAAACGGCAGTGTCAGCGTGTCCCAGACGGCCGTCGGCCGCGGCGGCAGCGCCGTCGTCACCGTGCAGCCCAACGACGGCTATAAGCTTGCTTCTCTCACCGTAAACGGCGTCGAGGTGACGCCGACGAACGGCAGCTATGCGATCGGCGGCATCATTGCCGACCAGAGCGTCACAGCCTCCTTTGCCGAAGCCGCGCCCGCGCGGATCGCGATCACGGCTCCGGAGACGACGGACTTTACCGTGCCCGGCGTCAGCGAGGACGATTTTGTCAGCGTACCCTTTGTCGCCACTGTCACCGACGGCGCGGACGACCCTGTCGGCGCAACGGTCGAGTGGCGCGTCGAGCCTGAACTCAGCGGGATCTCGATCCGCCAGGACGGCTGCGTCGTCATCACGGCGGGCGCCAAGGACATCGTCGGGGACGAGCATCTCTCCTTTACGGTAACGGCTGCGGTGCAGGACACCGAGCTTTCGGATGACAGCGGCAGCTTTACCGTCGCGCTCGCCGAGAGAAAAGCGACCGCCATTTCCATGACGCGCGAGGGCGAAGCGTTAGGCGGCAGCGATACCGTCACGATCCCCGCCGAGGGGACCGCCACGGCGAGCTACGGCGCCGTCGTGACCGACCAGTACGGCGAGGAAATGGACGAGGAGATCGCCTGGGTCGCCGGGGACTGGCCTGTCGGCGTCAGCCGCCAGGACAACACGCTCTCGGTCACGAGCGAGGCGAAGGACGGCAGCACGCTCGACGTCACGGCCTCGGTCGCGTCAGACAGCACGATCAAGGACACGATCACCGTGACCTTTGTGGAAAAGACCGAGGAGCCGGAGCCGACCGGCGAGGGCGGGGAAGGCGAGGAAACGGGCGACGGCGACCAGGCAAGGCGTGCGCCTCTGTTGGGGGCACCCGGTCCGACCCTGACGACGGCAACGGGCGGCGAGGGCCTTACGATCGTCTGGCCGACGGTCACGCTCGCGGACGACCCGGTCTACGGCATCACCTGGGGCGAACTGGTCACGCTTGGCGAGGACGGCTCTGTCACAAAGGATGGCGAGCCCGTCAAGGGCAGCTTCACCGTCAAGGCGGAGAGCGCGATCCCCAATATCAGCGACAGCTATACGGTCCTCTTCACCTATACCGAGGACGAGGTTGAAAAGACGGCCGAGAGCAGCGAGCAGACCGTTACGCTTTCTCGCAAAGCACTTACAGCGGATATGGTCACGCTTTCCCCCTCCGAGATGCCCTATACCGGCGCGGCGTGTGAGCCGGCCGTCTCACTCAAGGACGGCGATCGGTCGCTTGAAAGCGGCAAGGACTATACCCTTGCGGGCTATGCCGACAACATCGAGATCGGCAAGGACACGGCCAAGGTAACGGTCACGGGCGCGGGCAACTATACCGGCAGCGTGGAAAAGAGCTTTTCCATCACGGCGATCCCCGGCAGCGCGGTGACCGAGTTCATCACCTCCCGCAAGCCGGAGGACGAGGGTATCGAGCCGACGGTCGAGGTGAAAAACGGCGACGCGACGCTCAAGAAGGGGCAGGACTACGATGTCTCGTTCCTCTATGACATTCCCTCGAAGAGCGGCACCGCCACGATCACGCTCAAGGGCACTTACAGCGGCACGATCGTTTCGCGCTTCGACCTGCCAAACTATCTTATCACCGAGGGCGCGGGCAGCAGCTGGAACAAGGGCTCGTCGAGCGAGCTCGGCTTTACCGCGAACGGCGCGCTCGGCAAGTTCACCGAACTGACCGTGGACGGCAAGACGGTCGACCCGTCCTACTACTCCACCGCCTCCGGCAGCACGATCGTCAAGCTCAAGCCCACTTACTTAAAGAGCCTTTCCGCCGGCAAGCACATCATCGGCGTTGCCTACAAGGACGGCAAGGCGCTTGCGATCTTCTCCGTTACGGACGTCAACCGCCGCGGCGTCGCGACCGGCGACGACAATGACATGACCCTTTGGATCGCGATCCTGGGCGTGAGTGTGATCGGTCTGGCCGTGCTGTGCGTGGCGCTGGCCGTCACGAGCCGGAAGCGGGCAAAACGCAAAAAGAAGAAAACGACCCGCAAATAACTAAAAAAGTAAGCCGCTGTGCATCGCACAGCGGCTTTTCTCTTATCTTTGGTCTGTGACAAAGTGGCGGACGGTCGTTTGCGGATGGCGCAGCTCGTCATTGAAGAACACGGGATAGAGCTTTCTTTTCTCCTCCGGCGAGACCCAGACGAGAAATTCCTTTTCGCCCGCCTCGGTGAAGCTCTCGCACACGGGCTCAAAGTCCGCGGGCGTCTTCATGTAAAAATAATAGCCAAGCTCATAGATCAGCTTGCCCAGATGGACGGGCGTGTCACCGTAAAAGAAATCCTCCGTCACAAAGCCGAGCCGGTCGATCTCCATCTCCCGCCCGGTCTCTTCCCTCACTTCGCGCACGACGGCCTGCTCCGCCGTCTCGCCGAACCGGATCCGGCCGCCTACGGAGTAAAGATAATCATAGTTCGGATTGCCGGCCATCAGAAATTTGCCGTCTTTCATGATGATCGCGCCGACGCGGATGTTGACAACGCCGCCGTCACATTCGATACATAGATCCTTTCCCATTAGGGCGCGCAGAATAGGGATACGGCAGCGCAAAAAAAGATATTTTCGCGCCGGGCTTCGTTGAAAATGCTCGGAATATATAGCCATTATTCCTGTATTATTCCTGTGCTTTTCGCCTCGCCCGACACAAAAATCTCTCATTTTGCGTGCGAAGCAGTTTTGAGCGAGAGATTTTTCTGCGCAGTATGGGCGGAAAAGGGCCGTTCAAAACCTGTCGTCTCCCTATTTTGCGCGCCCTCTCTTCCTTTACAGCTCGATCCAGTACCGCTCGAGCGTCTCCTGATCTTCTTCATCCCAGATCGTGCTGTGGAACACGCCGCCGTTTGCCAGGATCGTGCGGCGGCTGCCCTCGTTATCAACGGCGCAGCTGATCATCACGCGCCCTAAGCCAAGCGCGCGTGCCTCCTCCAGCCCCATCGCGAGCATCCGCTTGGCATAGCCCTTGCGCCGTTCGCCCGGCCGCACGGAATAGCCGATATGCCCGGCGTATTGCGCAAGATAGTCGTTCAGATAGTGCCGCAGCTGCAGCATGCCGAGCAGACGGTCGTCCGCCTCGCGCACAAGGATGAACTGTGTGGAGACGACCTTGCCCTCCGGCACGGTCTCGGGGCGGCTGAAGCGTTCCACCTCGTCGAGCCACGCGCGTCCGCTCTCAAGACGGCGCAGGCTGCCGGCGCCGTCCATGCTGCCGCCGAAGTCCAAAAACTCGCGCCGGTATTCTTCATACTGCGGGATGTATTCCGCCGTCGGGCGCAGAAGCAAAAGCTTTTCCTCCATTTCCGATCACTTCCTTTTTGGCAAGGATACAGCAAAAAGGCGCAAATTGCAAGAAAAACGCCGATCCTTCCGGATCGGCGTTTTTCTTTATCATGATTACATGATGGGGATCTTGATCTTGAGATCCGTCAGCGGCCAGGAGGAGCAGGCGTGGAACCAGCCCATCTCCTTGTCCATGCGCCGTCTCCCGTCGCCGATCGGGGAGACGAAGATGTCGCCCGAGAGCAGATGGCTGCGGCAGAAGCCGCACTCGCCGTTGCGGCAGTGGGTGTCGATCGCAATGCCCGCGCGCTCGAGCGCGACAGCGACCGGCTCACTGGCCTTGGCGTCGATGACGTCCTCATGGATGCCGCGCACGACCGTGATCTTAAAGGTCTTTTCCTCGGTGCCCTTCGGGTAGCCAGGCAGGGTCGAGACGTCTGCGGGATTGTTCACCACGTCGTGGCGGAAGCGGCGGACAGGCACGCCCATCTCGTCGAGCGCCTTCTTGACAAAGCGGAACATCGGCAGCGGACCGCAGAACATATAGGTGCAGTTGGGCGTCGAGTACTTCTCGATGATCTCGCGGGTGATAAAGCCCTTTTCGCCGTCCCAGTCGGGCTCGTCGGAGAGGACGTGGACGACCTTGACGTCGGGGCAGTCGGCCTCGATCTTGGCGAGCTCGTCCTTGAGAACGATGTCGTTTGCCTTGACCGAGCCGTAGAGGATCGTCAGTTTGACGCCCTTGAGCTTGCCGTAGGCGATCTCCTTGGCCATCGAGTGGAACGGCGTGATGCCGCTGCCGCCGGCCAGCGCCACAAGCTCCTTCGAGTCGCGCATCGGCTCATAGTAGAAGAAGCCGAAGGGAAGAGCACCCTGCAGCTCGTCGCCGACCTTGACATTCTCAAAGAGATAGTCCGGCACGAGATAGGGCACGTTGCGGCGCACCGTGATCTCGAAGAAGGGGTGCTCGCCGCGTGCCTCAAAGGGGGCGGAGGAGATCGTGTAGGGGCGGGAGAGAACGCTCTCGCCGATCTTCAGACGGAAGTTGACGTACTGGCCGCTTTGGAACACGGGGATGTGGCCGTCCGCGCTCTCAAAGCGGAAGATGCGGGAGGTGGGGGAGGCCTCGCGGATATCGACGACCTTAAAGGTCATGTGCTCCGGATGGAGCTTGTCCGCCATCTCGCGGATCGGGTCCCTCGGATCGGGGATCGGAGAACCCGCGGCAAAGTTGGCTTCTCTGAGCTTGGTGACGCGGGAGGCTCCGCCGACGTCCTTCAAAAAGCCTTTGACCTTAATACTCATTTCTCACAGCCTCCCTTTCTTTTCCATGTCTTCCTTGACGCCCTTGGCCGCGGCGCGGCCGTTGGTGATCTGCGGGCCCATGCCGTCGCCGCTCATGCCGTGAGCGCCGGCGAACTCGAGCCCCTCGATGAAGTGATCCTTCTCCTTCATCTGCAGACGGGCGACGGCGTGGTCCTCCATCGAGTGGAGATAGCCGTAGATGTTGCCCTTCCACGCACCGACATAGTGCGAAACGGTCATCGGGGTGGTGACTTCAAATTCGATGATCCTGTCGCGGAAGTCGACCTTGGTGACCTTCAGGCACTCTTCGATCATCTCGTTGGCAAGACGCCGCTTGAGATCGAAGTAGTCCTCCTCCTTGACGTCCTCAAAGGGCTTGGAGGGGACGAGCGCCGTGATCGAGAGCTGGGTGATGCCCTCGGGCAGCGTGGGGTTGGCGTAGTTGAGGCAGATCGTGGTGATGTAGTTGTACGGCTCGGTGATGTTCGCGTAGTTCTCCCAGATCTTGTTGGTGTCCATCGTCGTGCCGGAGAAGGTGGAATAATCGGTGATGCCGTTCTCCTCCGGGGTGCCCTCGATGAGCATGATGACGGAAACGGGGACGACGGAGAGCTTGCGGTTGTTGATCATGCGGATCGCGCCCTCGGGGACTTCGCTGAGCGGCTCGATCATCTGGGTGTAGACGCGGTTGGGGTAGGCGCCGGAGATGACATAGTCGCAGTGGATCTCGTCGCCGCGCGCGGTGCGCACGCCGTAGACCTTGCCGTCGCGGACCAGGATCTTTTCGACTTCCTGGTTGAACTCGTACTGGGCGCCGTTCTCCTCGCACTTAGCCTGGAGCTTCATGCTCATCTCATGGCTGAAGCCGCGGCAGACATAGGAGCCGGTGAAGTAGTCGGCCATCAGGAAGGCGTAGATCGTAAAGGGCAGATCGTCCATGCGGTTGCCGACGTAGATCCAGTAGGGCGTCAGCATCTCAACGGCCTTCTTGGGCAGACCGAAGGTATCGATGACCTCGGTCGCGGTATAGCCGACAGTCTTGACGAAGTCGGGGTGCTTTAAAAGCATCTGCACCTTGCTCATCGGGTGGACGGAGAGGTAGTTCATGCTGTCGTACACACGGCGGCAGAGCAGCATCAGCTCGTGCACCTTGTCATAGGTGCCGGGGCAGACCTCGTCGATCTCCTTGGCGACGGTGGTGTAGCTGTCGTCATAGTCGGGGTGCAGCACCTTGTCGATGCCGGAGTTCGGCAGCACGACGCGGTAGCATTCGGGAACAGGGAGCCAGTCAATGTCCACGCCCATGTCGTCGAAGAACTGGCCGACCTTCAGGCGCTTGCCGGGCTGGCCGATGGACATCATTTCATGCAGCGTAGCCTCGATCTCAAAGCCGTTGCGCACAAAATCGGTGGCGAGACCGCCGGGCATGTTGTGCTTTTCAAGGATCAGAATGTCCTTGATGCCCCAGGCCTGCAGCTGCAGGCAGGCGGACATGCCGGCCAGTGCGCCGCCGATGATGACGACGTCGTAATGGTCTTTGTAAAATTTCATTCCGTATTCCTTTCAAAAAAGCGGGGCCGGCATAAGCCGGCCCCGAATCATCGGTTTAGAAGAATCTGTCAACCAGCTCGCGGGAGTACTCGGCAGTCTCGTCCATGTCGCCGAAGCTCATGACTTCGCCGGCATAGTAGGTGTCGTACTTGCCCTGCATCGCCTCGACCTTGTCATACCAGCCGGCGGCGTAGTCTTCGGTGAAGACATGCGGGAAGTAGTAGACGCTCCACTCGTTGATGACCTCTTCGGCCGGGTTGTGCATGATCTTGAGGTCGTCCTGAACCATCTGGCGGCACTCCTCGTAGGGGATCTCCTTCGAGTTCTTGTGCTTGCGCAGAGCATAGGTGGTGATGACCTGGTCGATCTGATCTCTCCAGCGGCGGTAGTAGACCATCAGGTGACCGAGCTTTTCGGGCTCCATGTTGTCAAAGACATAGTAGGAGATCTCCGGGTGATTCTCGGGCTTGGTGAGGAAGGCCTGGACGTCGTAGCGCTCGTAGTCGATCTTGGAGAAGAGCTCCTTCTCGTCGTCGCGGGCGTCGAAGTACTCGACCATGCCCTTCTGACCGTCGGCGCGCTTGCCCGGGATGTAGAGAGGAGCGGTGACGATGACCTTGTCAAACTCCTCGACCTCGCCGTTGACGGTGATGAAGACCTTGCCGTCGTGGCGCTCGACCTTCTCGATGTTGCTGTTCAGACGGGCGGGGTTCTTGATGTGCTCGTTGAGCTGCTCCCAGATGTACTGGGTGCCTTCCTTCCAGGTCCAGAGGTTGACCTTGACGAAGTTCATGCAGGTCTGGTAGTCAAGGTACTTCAGAACATAGGCGGCGGGGATCTCGTCAAAGTAGCCGTAGCCGAAGGAGGTGAACGGTCCGATCCAGATCTTCTGAACCAGAGGAACGCCGTTCATTTCACAGAACTTCTTGAACGGGAGGGCCAGATCCTTCAGGTTGGGGTTCACGCCCTCGACCTTTTCACGGCCCGGGGTAACGGCATAGCCGTCGTAACGACCCTCGGCAACGCCGCGGTGGCCGTTGACGTCATAGCCCTTGTACTTGGTCTCCAGCAGTTCGCCGAACTTCTTCAGCTGGCCCTTCATCTTGAGCATCCAGGGATTCTTGATGATGTTGCCGAGCGTGCGGGCAAACGGCTCGATCACGTCGCCCTTGGCGTTCTTGTAGTTGCGGTTGAGCTGGGGACCGTCGTGGGTGATGCCGCAGAACTCTTCCACGTCATGAACAGCATAGTAGGAGGGAACGCCCATGATGGCGCCCATCTCATAGCGTCTGCCGTTGTAATGCGGGCTCCAGCACTTGCCGCCGACGCGGTCGTTGCGCTCGAAGATCACATAGTTTTCGTATCCTTTTTTCTCGAGATACATGCCGGCGGAAAGACCCGCGGGGCCGCCGCCGATGATGGCGATGCGAATGTTCTTGTCCATGTTCTTCCTCCGTATTCAAATTTGGTTGAAGTCTGAAGTTTTTCAGATATAGTCATTATACAACACGCTCTGCAAAAAATCACTATATTTTTTTCCAAAACTGTCGAAATCTTTATCAGTTTTCACAAGGAAAAAAGATAATGAAGCCTGTTTCTTTGATAAAAGGCTTTCCTTGCCGCAAGGGATGTGGTATATTGAGAAAAAAGGAATAATTGGAGGTGCCCCGTGCGATTTGACAGCTTTGACCATCTGCTCTCCCATTTCGCCCTGACGACCCCCGACGCCCCCGCGCTGCGCTATGAAAAGACGACGCTCTCCTTCCGCGAACTCGACGAGACCGTCCGCAAACGCGCCGGGGAGCTGCGCGCGGGGGGCAAAAGCTGCATCGGCCTTCTCTGCGACGGCAGTCTCGACAACGTGATCGAGATCTTTGCCGCCTCTCTTGCCGGGCTGCAGCTGGTGCTGCTTGACGCCTCGCTGCCCTCGGACGTGCTCAAAAGCCTGATGCGCTATACCGACGTCGACCTGCTCTGGGGCGACGAGGAGCTGTGCGACGAGCTCTCCCTTGCCCTGATGGCGGGCGTGAAGGACGGCGGCGGAAAGATCCTGTTCTTCACCTCCGGCACGACCGAGCGGGCCAAGGCCGTCGTGCTGACGGACCACAGCCTGTGCCAGAGCGCGTACAACGGCTCGGCCAAGCTGCCCCTCTCGCCGGATGACACGCTGCTGTGCATGCTGCCGCTGGGGCATGTGTTCGGCTTCGTCTGCGGCCTTCTCTGGGGCCTCAGCTGCGGCGCCTGCGTCGCGCTCGGCCGCGGGCCGCGGCATTATCTCGACGACTGCGACTTCTACCGCCCCACGGCCGTCTCCGTCGTGCCGCTGCTGCTGGGCTTTCTTGTCAAGCAGCGGTGCATCAATCCGGAGCTCAAGCTCGTGCTCGTCGGCGCGGGCGACTGCCCGCCGGCGCTGCTCCAGGCGGCCGGCGCGATGGGCATCCGCATCAGCTTTGGCTACGGGCTGACCGAGACGAGCTCCGGCGTCGCCATTTCCGTCTCGGGCGACCCCTATGCCATGGAGATCTGTCCCGACGACACGATCACCCTTGCCGAGGACGGCGAGATCCTGATCGAGGCGCCGACCTGCATGATGCAGGGCTACTACAAGCGCCCCGACGCGACGCGCGCCGTGCTGCAGAACGGCGTCTTCCACACCGGCGACCTCGGCCGCTTTGACGAGGAGGGCAAGCTCCACATCACCGGGCGGAAAAAAGACGTGCTCGTCCTGCCGGACGGCACCAAGATCTTCCTGCCGGAATATGAATCCGCGCTGATGCACGCGCTGGGACATACGGAGCTGGCCGTCACGCTGAAGAACGACCGGCCGATCCTGGTCTTTTCCGGCGCGGCGGAGAAGGACCGGCTGCAGGAAAAGCTGCGCGAGGTGATGCGCACGCTGCCGCGCGGCCAGCAGATCGCGGACATCCTTTTGACAGACGAGCCGCTGCCGAGAACAGCAACGGGCAAAATTAAACGCTGGGAGCTCCAGCAGAAAGTGAGTGACAACACATGACCAGACAGGAAGTATTGGAACAGACCAAAAAGGTGATTTACGACTGCTTCCCCGACATGGCGGATATTGATCTGCAGGAGGACAGTGTGATCAACACCGAGACGGCGATCGACTCGATGGGCTTTGTGCTGGTGATCTGCAAGCTCGAGGCGCTCTTTGACGTGCGCATCCCCGAGCGGCAGTGGCAGAAGCTGCAGACGCTCGGCGACGTGGTGGACGCGATCTGCAAGAGACTCAAATGAGCGTCTATTCCGAGGAGATCCTGCTGCGCAGCAAGGACGTGGACATGTACCGCCGTCTGCGCACATCGGAGCTGTTCCGCATGCTGCAGGAGGCGTCGATCCGCCATACCGAGCAGCTTGGCATGGGACGCGACAAAACGCTCGACCGCGGCATCCTCTGGGTGCTGCTGATGCAGCGCGCCGAGATCGTCCGCATGCCGGAATACGACGAGCGCATCGTGCTCAAAAGCTGGCCGGGCAAGACGATGCATCTGCTCTTCCCGCGCTATTACAGTCTGGAGACCGCGGCGGGCGAGCCGCTTTTGAAGGCAAGCGCGCTGTGGAGCCTTGTCGACGAGAAAACGCGCAAGGTCGTCTTTCCGGAAAAGTACGGCGTGGTGATCGAGGGCGCCGTGACAGGCGAGGAAATCGCGATGCCGGGCGGCGTTGCGAAGAAGGAGACCACATGCGAGCGGGACTTTACCGTTCCGTACAGCTTCGTCGATCTCAACGGGCACATGAACAACACCCGCTACTTCGACCTCTGCGAGGACTGCGTCGGCGCGGCCGCCGCGGGGCGCGCTCCGCTGGGGCGCGGAAGGGGAGTCGTATTTCCTCTCCGGCGAGACCGAGCGCAGCGTGTTCCGCATGCGGCTCGACTATACGGGCGAAGCGGAATAAAATAAGAAAAACAGGCCGGGAAAAGCACTTGCTTTTCCCGGCCTGTTTTTTGCGATGAAGAGGGAGGGGTTAATCCTCTGTCTTCTGCTGCTCCATTTCCTTTTTGAAGAAATCGGTCAGCCCGACGGCGCGGGCGACGGGAACGGAGAAGGCGATCCCCTGGCTGGCGCTGCCCAGACCCGCGGCCTGGTAGATCTCGCGC
>ONSW01000008.1 GCA_900320595.1 uncultured Eubacteriales bacterium
GGAGGGAGGGAAATACATGTCTGAAATCTACGTCAAGGAAAACGAGTCTCTGGACAACGCTCTGAAAAGATTCAAGCGCAGCTGCGCCAAGTCCGGCGTCCTGGCTGATCTGAGAAAGAAAGAGTACTATCAGAGCCCCAGCGTCAAGCGTCGTAAGAAATCCGAGGCGGCGCGCAAGAACAAGAACAAGCGCTATTATTGATCAAAGTACAAGGCAGCGTCCGAAAGGATGCTGCCTTTGTTTTGCCTGCGGACACAACAAAAGCGGGAAGCACGTTTGAAGTGCTTCCCGCTTTTGTTCTTTGGGAGTGGAAAGAAGAGAGGATAGGAATCAATCAGATAGCGTTATTTTCGCCCTTGTGTGCGCCGCCTTTGCGCAGCAGCGGGCGTTTCCAGCGGCGGCCCTTGCCGCTGCCGAAGACGAGGAAATATGCGGCGATGAGGCAGCCGAGCAGCGCCAGCAGCATCAGGATGAGCCAGATGCCGCTCTGGCCGCGGCGGGCGCTCTGGGTGGTCTGGGTACCCTCGATGGAGAACACGGTCTCAACGCTCTCGCCGCCGCTGTATTTTGCCTTCAGTGTGTGGCTGCCGTCGGAAAGCGTGTTGAGATAGGCGGCCTTCAGCCAGATCTCCGTGCTGCCGGAGGCCGAGGTATAGGCGCTGCGGTCAAGGTCCTTGCCGTCGATCTGCAGTCCTTCAAAGCCGTCATAGTCGTGGTCAAGCTTGATGAACAGCGTGCCTGCGCTGCCGCCGACCCAGGTGGGGCCTTCGCTCGACGCGCCGGACTCGTCGCTGACGGTCAGCAGACCGTATTGGTAGCGGATCGCATAGTTCTTGGTGACGTCCGCGCCGCTGTTCTTGTCGGTGACCTTGACGTCGGCGACGGTGTTGTCGCTCGAGCCGACCTTCGTCTGGGTGCCGGTGATGCGCAGCGTGACCTGGTGGTCTTCGACGCGGCCGGTGATGTTCGGGGTCGAACGCTCGGTAAGCGGCGTGCCGTCATAGACCTTGTTCGCGGCCTTGGTCTCGATCACGAGCTCGCGCTCGCTGATCGTATAGCTGCCTCTGCTGCGGGAAATGTTGAACTGATTCGTCACGTCGGCGCCGGAGGCGTTGCGGATCGTGACGCTCTTGATCGTGACGTCGTATTTACCGACGTCGGTGACGCTCTCGGGGTTAAAGGTCGCGTCGATGCGATAGCCGGCCGGCAGCGTGCCGCCCGTGACAAGGATGTCGTTGCCGGTGAAGCGATAGGCCTTGCCGTCATACACCTTGCTGTGATCGCCGAGAGAGAGCGTGATGTCCTTGACGGGATTGCTGCCGACGGTCAGCGTGCCGGTCGCGGTCGTCACGGCATAGTTTGCCGTCACGTCGGCGCCGGAGGCGTCGGTGATCTTGATCGAATTCTTCGAGATGCTGTTGGCGGAGCTGCCGGTCTGGGTCTGCGAGCCGACGACGGTTGCCGTCAGCTTGTGGCCGCTGACCAGCTCGCCGGAGGTGATGGACCAGCTGTTGCGCGTGAGCGCGCTGCCGTCATAGATCTTCGAGGCGGAGGCGGCCGTGATCGTGATCGGGCGCGCCTTGACGGTCAGCTTGCCGGGCACGACGGTGATCGTGTATTTGTCCGTCACGTCCGTTTCGCCGTTTTTCACAGTGAAGGCGGCCTTGACCTCCTTCTCGCCGACATTGGTCAGCTCGCCGTCAAATGCGCCGGGAACAAGCTTGTCGCCCTCGGCGAGCGCGCCGGACGTAATCTCATAGTCCTTTGCGGCAAGCGCCTTGCCGTCATAGACCTTCTCCACGCTCTTGATCGTGATCGTAAGAGCGGAAGAAGAGGACGAGGAGGTGACCGTCAGCGTGCCGTCCTTCAGCGTAAAGGCATACTGGGCGGTGACGTCCTTGCCGTCAGGGTCGGTGACCTTGACGGACTTGGCGCTGATGACGTTCGCCGAGGAGCCGACCTTGGTCTGGCTGCCGCTGATCGAAAGCGCAAGCGTGTGTCCCTTCACGAGGGAGCCGGCGGAAATGGTATAGCTGTTCTTTGTCAGCGCCGTACCGTCGAATTCCTTGGTGTCGGAGTCGGCCGTGATCGTGATCGGCCGGGGCTTGACAACAAGCTTGCCGGGCACGACGGAGATCTCATAGTTCTCCGTCACGTCGCTCTCGCCGTTCTTCACGGCGAAAACGGCCTTGATGCTTCCCTGACCGACGCCGGTGATGCCGCCCTCAAAGGAGAGGGGAACGAGCTTGTCGCTGCCGAGCAGCGAGCCGGAGGTCAGCTCAAATTCGCCGCTCGCGGCGCTCTCGCCGTCATATTCCTTTTCCGTGTCCTTGACCGTCACGGTCAGCTTCTGCTTTTCCGTGCGGGGGACGACGGTGATCGAGCCGTTGATGACGCTGATGTTATAGTTCGCGCTCACGTCGCGTCCGCTGCCGTCCTGGATCTTGAACACGGCCGAGCCTGTGCTCGTGCCGGGCAGCGTCTGCCGGCCGGAGTAAGTGGGAGTGGCGCTGTGTCCTTCGGCAAGCGAGCCGAAGCTGATCGTATAATCCGAGGGCATAAGCGGGAGAGCGTTGTATTCGCCCGCAACGTCGCTGATAGTGAAGGTAACGCCGCGCTGTACGATGCGCAGCGTGCCGGGTCTGACGACGAATTCGTATTCGCCCGTGACGTCTTCCTCGCCGCGCATGACGTGAACCTGGGAGAGATCGAGCGTGGCCTCGCTCTCGCCGGCGTCGGTGCGCGAGGGCGCGAGCGCGCTGTCGGGAACGATCAGCTCGTCTCCGCTCTTCACCTCGCCGTATCGGATATAGCTTGCGGTGAGCGGCGTGCCGTCATATTCCTTTTCGCCGCCGGTAAAGGAGAAGATGATCGCGTCCTTCCACTGTGCCTCAAGCACGGCGGAGGAGCAAAGCACAATCTTGTCGCCGCCCTTGACGATGGCGGAGGCGCCGTTGGAAAAGCTGAGCTTCCAGCCCGTAAAGATTTTTCCGAGCGTGAGTGCGTGGGAACCGGCCTGCGCGTCGAGCGCGGCGACCGTATAGTCGGCAGAGCCCGCGCCTTCTGGGATCGCCAGCTCGACCGAGTCGCCTCCCGCGGCGACGGGAGAGGGGAGCGCGGCCGCCGTGCCGGCGGTATAGCTCACGGTGAGCGGGACGGCGGGATCGACGCGGTCAAGCTCGATGCGGATCGTATAGCGCTCGCCGCTGCCGTTGAAGACCGCGCCGACGGCCGATGCGTCGTAGCTCTCGGCAAAGAGCGCGGCGGGCAGCACGACCGCGCCTGCGGCGTCGGTCTTTGCCCCGGCGATCGAAAGAAGACTGCGGCTTTCAGCGGCGGCTTCGCTCCCGTCCGCGACAATCATCACCGTGCGCAGCACATAGCCCGCGGGCGGCGTGAGCGTCACACCGCCGCGGCGCAGATCTGCGACGGTGGGCGATGCAACGGGCGTGCCGGAGGCGTCTTTTCCGAAATCCACGGAAAAGCCCTTGCCGAGCGCACTTTCGACCTCCTCGGCGGTGGTGAGCGTAAGCTCGTGTCCTTCGCCGTCCGTCGCCTTGACGGACCAGCCGATCGAAGCCGTGTCCGCCGGTCCTTCCGCAAAGGCGGCGGGAGCGGCGAGCGCGAAGAGCTGGACGACAAGCACGAAGGCAAGCAGGACGATACCGATTTTAGATGACTTGCTCATTTTGCGTTTCTCCTCTGAACAGGACGGGGTAATTCTTAAGATTCTTAAGCGATTTGTTCCCTGAATGAACGAATTTGCTGTTTTCATGGTCTCATTATATCATGTTACGTTTTGTTTACAAGATGTCGGAGGCTGAATAATTCTTAAGGAAAAGAGTCTCCTTCCTTAAAAAAGCAGACCGGAGGAAGCTCCGGTCTGCGCCGCCGTGCGAATAGGGCTCAGCCGATCTCCACAAGCTTGCCGAAGAGCACAAAGCGGACGTCTTCGGCGGAGTAGGTGCAGGTCGAGAGCGTGATGATCCGGTCGGTGCTGCTCACCTCGACGGAGCTGGAGAAATCGGAATAAAGCCGTACGGTGTTGAGGTATGCGGTAAAGTCGCCCTCCGTTGCAAAGGCGGAGGCATAGACAAAGGATTCGGGGTCCGTCGTGAAGCCCGCGAAGAAATCGACGCGGTAATTCTGATCGGGCGTATTGAGATACATGACGGGATGCGCGTCGTAAAAGGCCTGGTCGGTGTAGTCGTCGACCAGCGCGAACATCGAGCCGTCGCGCATGTTGTGGCCGTAGATGATCGTGTTCTGTCCCGAAAAATCGTCCGGGCAGGTGAAGTCCGCGAACAGCGAGCCGCCCACATTGTACGAGCCGTCAAGAAAATGGTCCAGATAATAATCGTTGTCATAGCCCTGGACGACCGGATAGTTGATCGCCGTATT
The DNA here is from genome assembly GCA_900320595.1 of uncultured Eubacteriales bacterium. Classification (GTDB taxonomy): domain Bacteria; phylum Bacillota; class Clostridia; order Oscillospirales; family Oscillospiraceae; genus Limivicinus. The sequence continues at coordinate 4,403 of ONSW01000008.1, forward strand.
CGGCAGATAGAGCCAGCCGATAACGTCGTCGCTGCGCTGTGAGAGCAGGCCAAAGTCGATCGAGATCGGGGAAACGTCAAGCGGTGCTTCCGCGCCGACAACGATCACCCCGTCGTCGGAAGGACTGCTCCCGGCGGGCGAGCCCGTCTCCTCCCGGCCGCCCGTAAGCGTCGAGAAAACAGAGCCGGAAAGCGAATCATAGCGATCCGCCGCCTCGTGATAGCCCCGCTGGATCGAATAGATCTTCCAGCCGCTGACCAAGGCCGCCAGCAAAAGCAAAATAACAAGCGCCGTCAATAACGTGCGCGTAAGACCTCTCATTTAGGAAGCCTCCCTTCCGCGGAATATTATAGTATAACGAAAACCGAAATGGTAGCCCCGCCGGCAAAAACTAATGATTCTTCATAATTGGATAAAAATTAAGAAAGGAAAGACTTGCGCTGTCCGCCTGTCCATGTTATATTTAATTCAAATATTTTAATAAAAAAATTTGGACTAATCAGGAGATGAACGATGGATATCTTTGAAAAATGCTACCGTCCTTCCATGGCGGATGAGGTCCGGGAAAAGGGGATCTACCCCTATTTCCATGCGCTCGAATCCCGGCAGGACACCGAGGTCATCATGGAGGGCAAGCGCCGCATCATGCTGGGCTCGAACAACTATCTCGGCCTGACCACCGATCCGGAGATCATCGAGGCCGGCATCCGCGCCTTTGAGCGGTACGGCAGCGGCTGCTCCGGCTCGCGCTTCCTCAACGGCACGCTGGAGATGCATCTAGAGCTCGAGGCTGAGCTGGGCAAATTCCTGCGCAAGAGCGGGATCGTGACCTTCTCGACCGGCTTCCAGTCCAACCTGGGCATCCTCTCGGCGATCGTCGGACGCAACGACTATGTCATCTGCGACAAGGAAAACCACGCCAGCATCTATGACGGCTGCCGTCTCAGCTTCGGCAAGATGCTGCGCTACGCGCACAACGACATGGAGGACCTGGAAAAGCAGCTGCAGCGTGTGCCGGAAGATTCCGGCAGCCTGATCGTCACCGACGGCGTGTTCAGCATGGGCGGCGACATCGCGAAGCTCCCGGAGATCGTGAAGCTTGCGAAGCAGTACGGCGCGCGCGTCATGGTCGACGACGCGCACGGTCTCGGCGTCATCGGCGAGGGCGGCCGCGGCACGGCCAGCCACTTCGGCCTCGAGGATGAGGTCGACATCTACATGGGCACCTTCTCGAAGTCGCTTGCGAGTCTCGGCGGCTACATGGCGGCGGACGCGCGCGTGGCGGACTATGTGCGCCATGCCTCACGCCCCTTCATCTTCTCGGCCTCCATCACGCCGGCGAGCTGCGCCGTCGCGCTCACCGCGCTGCGCAAGCTTGAGGCGCACCCCGAGCTGCCGCAGCGGCTGCAGAGCCTGTCCGCCTATGCGCGCGAGGGCTTCCACAAGCGCGGCGTGCGCATCCGCGAATCGATCGCCGACGTCCCCACGCCGATCATCCCGCTCTACACCAACGACATCATGAACACGCTCGAGACCTCGCGGCGGATCTATGACGCGGGCGTTTACGTCAATCCCGTTCTGCCCCCCGCCACGCCGCCGGCCGACTGTTTGCTCCGCACAAGCTACATGGCCACGCACACCGAGGCGCTTCTGGACGAGGCGATGGACATCATCGCCGCCAATCTGTAAGAGAGGGAAGGGGAGAGACATGGGCAAAGTCGTATTGATCACCGGCGGCAGCTCCGGCATCGGCAAAAACGCCGCGCTCGCGCTGGTGAAGATGGGCTGCACCGTTTATGAAATGAGCCGCAAGGATTCCGTCGGCCTTGAGGGCGTCCGCCACATCCGCGGCGATGTCACGGACGAGACCCAGGCCGCCGCGGCGGTCAGAGAAGTCGTCGAGCGGGAGGGCCGGCTCGACGTGCTGATCAACAACGCGGGCTTCGGCATCTCCGGCGCCGTCGAGTTCACGCCGCCGAGCGAGGCACGGCGGCAGTTTGACGTCAACTTCTTCGGCATGGTGAACATGAACAAGGCCGCGCTTCCGGTCATGCGCGAGCAGGGCGGCGGCAGGATCGTGTGCATGAGCTCGGTCGCCGCGCCGATCGCGATCCCGTTCCAGGCCTACTATTCCGCCTCCAAGGCCGCTGTCAGGACCTACTGTCTTGCGCTGCACGAGGAGGTGCGCCCCTACGGCGTGGAGATCTGCGTCATCATGCCCGGCGACATCGCCACGGGCTTTACCGCCGCCCGCGCCAAGAGCGCCGAGGGCGACGACGTCTACGGCGGGCGCATTTCGCGCTCGGTCGCCGTGATGGAGCACGACGAGCAGACCGGCATGACGGCCGAGTTCGCCGGCAGCTTCGTGGCGAAGATCGCGACGAAAAAGGGCCACAAGCCCGTGGTGACCATGGGAGGAAAGTACAAGGTCTTCGTTTTCCTCACAAGGCTCATGTCCACGCGCCTGATGACCTTCCTCGTCGGCAAAATCTACGCATCCTGAAAGAGCGGCTTGAAAAGAAAAGAAAAAGACGGCGTGACCTGAGTCGGTCACGCCGTCTTTGAATCCATCGGGAAAACGGAAGGCAGAGAGCGATGGAAGACAAAGCTGCCTTTATCTGACACCCTCTGAAATAAGCTTTTCGATGACGCGGCGTATTGGTGGAGAGATTTCGGAAAGATCGATTTCAGCGACGGAAAAAAACCGAAGCTCTTCCATTTCTCCATCCATTGATCTCGGCTCACCGTGCCAGTTCCTGCAGAGGAATACGACTTCAAAATTTGAAACCTCATCGCCGTTGGGGTAAATATAATGGGCATCCGGACCTGAATTGATACAGAAAAATACAAGATCTTCTGCTGTCAGACCCATCTCTTCAAACAATTCCCGTTTTGCACAATCCTCTGCAATTTCATCGATTTCAACTGCACCGCCGGAATAACCCCATTTGTGGTTGTCTGAGCGCTTTCCCAATAAGATACGCTCCTGCGCGTCAAGGCAGATGATACTGGCGCCGCACTGCATAACAGTGCGATGACCGACCAGCTTCCTCATTTCAGACATATACCCGGTCATGCTTTGTCCCTCCTGATTCCTGTTTGTTGAAGAGATTATAGCATCTTCCCGGACGGGGAGCAACAAATACTGCTGGCGAAAAAAGCGTTTGCTTTTAACAGATCGAGTATAGCGTTTCTTGCCCGAAAAAAACAAAATCTAACGAAACCCGGCAAAGAGGGTTCGATTTTGGGAGGAGGAGCGATGTGGCAACTATCAAGGGAAGGGATTGAAAGGGAAAGCTTTCCCTTTCAACAATTTGAGCAAAGTGGATTATTTGCCCGAGGCAGAGCCGCGGGCCCTCCAAAAAAGAAGCATCTGCTATCAGCAGATGCTTCTTTTTTGGAGGCGCCACCCGGATTTGAACCGGGGCAATCGCGGATTTGCAGTCCGCTGCCTTACCACTTGGCTATGGCGCCGGATATTGGAAAAGAGGGCTTTTCACAAAACCCTCTTTTCTTTTTGTGGAGCGGCCTACGAGGCTCGAACTCGCTACCTCCACCTTGGCAAGGTGGCGCTCTACCAGATGAGCTAAGGCCGCAGATGGTGCCTCAGGCCAGAGTTGAACTGGCGACACGCGGATTTTCAGTCCGCTGCTCTACCTACTGAGCTACCGAGGCATATAGTTATGGTGGGAACAACTGGACTCGAACCAGTGACCCCCTGCTTGTAAGGCAGGTGCTCTAACCAGCTGAGCTATGCTCCCGCGCGACAGCTTTGTTATCATGCTTTGTTATCATACTAAAAAAATCCAAAGTTGTCAATATCCCAAATCAAATTTTTCTTCCCCGCGGCGGAAGAGAGCCCCTCCCGCCGCATAGGGAAAGCGCCTCACGGGAGCTCTTCTCCGGCAAGCGCGGTGATCTCGGCGGGCGTGAAGGAATAGACCTTGTCGCAGAACTGGCAGCTGACGGAGATGTCCTTTCCCTCCTCCGCGATGTGGCCGAGCTCCTCCCGCCCGATGCTGCGCAGCGCGTCCTTCACGCGCTCGTGCGAGCAATAGCAGCGGTATTCGATCTCCTTTTCGCCGACAAGGTGGTGTTCCAGGCCCTTGAGCACCTGCTCGAATACGGCCTCCGCCCCGTCCTCGTCCAGGATGGTCGTCAGCTGATCCATCATGAAGATGTTTTCCTCCAGCTTGTCGATCAGCGCGCTGTCCGCACCGGGCATGAGCTGGACGATGAAGCCGCCGGCGGCCTTGATGCTGCGGTCGGTGTCGACCAGGACCCCCAGCGCACAGGCCGAGGGGACCTGCTCGCTCTCGGTGAGATAGGCGGTCATGTCCTCGGCGATCTCGCCGGAGATCAGCGCGGTAGAGCCGATATACGGCTCTTTTAATCCGATGTCGCGGCTGACCGTGACCATGCCGTCGCGCCCGACGGCGCCGCCGACGTTCAGCTTTCCGTCGCCGCGCAACGGCAGCTCGACAAAGGGATTTTCCGCATAGCCGCGCACGTTCCCGCCCGAATCGGACACCGCGACGACGCTGCCGATCGGACCGCCGCCGTTGATGCGGATCGTCAGGCTTCCCTTATCTTCTTTCATCGCGTCGCCCAGAAGCGAGGCGGCGCAAAGCGTGCGGCCCAGCGCCGCGGCGGCCGTGGGACTGCAGCCGTGAATGGCGCGCGCCCGCTCGACGGTATCGCGCGCCGTGACGACGGCCATCTTGACAAAGCCGTCGGCGGCAGTGGCCCGAATGATTTTATCCATGGTAAATAATCTCCTTATTCTTCCCGTTTGGCGCAGACAAAGACGCGCCCTCGTTCGCCCTGCGGCCCGTCCGTCACAAAGCGGACGGCGACAAAGCCGTGCTCCTCCAGCTCGCGGCGGAGCTGAGAGCGCGTGTGGGCGTATTCGACATGCTCCTCGCCGCTGCGGCGCCACAGCGCGCCCTCGCGCTCAAAAAGGTCCATGCCGTAGACGAGACAGTTCTCGCTCTCGTCAAAATCCGCCCGCCACAGGCAGAGCAGATCCTCATCCTCGTCGACGGAGACGCTGCCGTCCAGCGCGCGCAGACTCTCCGGCGATTTGATATCAAAGATCAGCAGCCCGCCGGGGCGCACGAACAGGTGCAGGCGCCGGAACACCTCGCCGAGATCTTCCCCGGGGAGATAGTTCATCCCGTCGAGCGAGCAGATCGCGGCGTCGACCGTGCCGTACAGATCCAGCTCCTGCGCGCTCTGGCACAGGAACAGCGGGGCGGGGGAGAGCTCAGCGGCCTTTTCGCGCGCCTCCATCAGCATCTCCTCGGACTGGTCGGCGGCGATCATCTCATAACCGCGGCGGCACAGCTCCGCCGTCAGCGTTCCCGTACCGCAGCACAGATCGAGCAGAAGGCGGAAAGACGTGAGAACGCGATCTCATAGCCGCCTTCGCCATACTGCAGCGAACGGTTGACGCGGCTGATCGTGGCGCTGGAAGCGCCGGTCTCGGCCAGAATGTCGTTATAGATCATGCCCTTGTCAAGACAGACGGCCACCTGATAGCGCTGCTCCATGGCCATAAGCTCCGACACGGTGCACAGATCGTCAAAAAACTTCATGCATTCGTCGACGTCGCGCAGGGTGAGGATCGCTTTATACATGTTCTCATTGCGGGGCTTTTTTGAGAGCTTGTTCATGTTAACCTCCATCTATCCAGCGGTCAATTTACTTTCATTTCCATCTTATCACTTTAATCTGTAAAAGTAAAGAGAAAAATCCCCGATACAGCAGGTTTTTTTCGTGGCTTTTGCATAAAATAATCAGCATACTGTGGGGAGGCGCACATTCCGGGGATGCGTGAAAGAATCCCCTTGCGCAAATGCTGCGGAGAGGATATAATACAATAAGAATATCGGAAGGAGGCGTGTTGTATGTTCGGATTCCAGGGCGGCATGACGGCCGCGTGGGTCGTACTGATGATCATCTTCCTCGTCATCGAGGGGATCGTGCCCGGACTGGTGTCGATCTGGTTTGCGCTCGGCGCGCTCGCGGCGCTGATCTCGGCCATGCTCGGCGCGCAGATCTGGCTGCAGGCGACGTGGTTCGTCGTGATCTCGCTGCTCGCGCTTGTCGTGACACGGCCGCTGGCAAAGAAGTATGTCAACTCCAGAACACAGGCCACGAACGCCGACATGCTCATCGGCCAGGAGTGCATCGTGAAGGAAACGATCGACGCACTTCGCGGGACCGGGGCGGTCTCCGTCGCCGGAAAGGAATGGACCGCACGCAGCGCTGCGGCCGAGGAAATCATCGAAAAAGGCGCCGTCGCCGTGATCGAACGGATCGAAGGCGTCAAGCTGATCGTCAGAAAAAAGTAAGGATACCTGAAAGAAGTACGGAGGGATCATCATGGCTGTCATCATCATTATCGCGATCATTATCATTGCTCTGATCATTGTCAACATCCGCGTTGTTCAGCAGGCGCGCGCGTTCGTCATCGAGCGTCTCGGCGCTTATAAGGAGACCTGGAACGTCGGCCTGCACGTCAAAATGCCCTTTATCGACCGCGTGGCGAAGATCGTCTCCTTGAAGGAGCAGGTCGCCGACTTCCCGCCCCAGCCCGTTATCACCAAGGATAACGTTACCATGCAGATCGACACGGTCGTCTATTTCCAGATCACCGACCCCAAGCTCTTCACCTATGGCATCGAGCAGCCCATGGTCGCCATCGAAAACCTGTCCGCGACGACGCTGCGTAACATCATCGGCGATCTCGAACTGGACCAGTGCCTGACCAGCCGCGACATCATCAACTCCAAGATGCGCGCGATCCTCGACGAGGCGACCGACCCCTGGGGTATCAAGGTCAACCGTGTCGAGCTGAAGAACATCCTCCCGCCCAAGGAGATCCAGAACGCGATGGAGAAGCAGATGAAGGCCGAGCGTGAACGCCGTGAAGCCATCCTCCGCGCCGAGGGTGAAAAGCGCGCCGCGATCCTTGAGGCCGAAGGCGAAAAGGAATCCGCGATCCTGCGCGCCGACGCGAAGAAGCAGCAGCAGATCCTCGAGGCCGAAGGCGAAGCCCAGGCGATTTTGAAGGTGCAGACGGCCACGGCCGAAGGTATCCGTCTGATCAACGAGTCCGCCCCGTCCGACGCCGTGCTGCGCATCAAGGCGCTCGAGGCCTTTACCGCCGCCGCGAACGGAACGGCTACCAAGATCATCATCCCCAGCGAGATCCAGGGCCTGGCCGGCCTTGCCGCGGGCGTGATCGAGGCCAACAAGGAATAAACCCTCATAAAAAACAAATACCGGTGCCGGCAAATCTCTGCCGGCACCGTCCTTGAATGGAGCGTATTTCATGAAAATGACCGCACAGGAATTCCTCATCCGCCACAACATGTCGCCGGAGCAGATCGATCCCGCGTTCTACGGCCCGCAGATGGCAAAGAGCATGGAAGAGGGGCTTGAAAAGGACGGATGCATGCTGCCCATGATCCCCACTTACCTGAAGAACAGCGGCGAGGTGCCGCAGGATGTCAGCGCCGTCGTTATTGACGCGGGCGGCACGAATTACCGCTGTGCGCTTGCGCGCTTCTCCGGCGGCAAGTGTGTGATCAGCGAGATGAAGAAGATGCCCATGCCCGGCATTGGAAAGAGCGCCACCTGGGAGGAGTTCATCTGCTTTGTGGCCGACAGCATCATGTCCTATATGGATCGCGCGGACAAGATCGGCTTCTGCTTTTCCTACTCCGCCGACATCACGCCGGAGATCGACGGCCGCGTCATCCGCATCGACAAGGAGGTCGTCGTGACCGGGTCTGAGGGGAAGCTGGTCGGCGCCTCGCTGCTTGCGGAGCTTGAGCGCCGCGGCTGCACCGGCAAGAGCGTCGTGATCCTAAACGACACGGCGGCGGTGCTTCTCGGCGTGTCCGCGACGCTGGAAAAAGAAAAGTACAGCGACTTTATCGGCCAGATCAACGGCACGGGCAGCAACACCTGCTGCATCGTCCCGATGAAGAAGATCGGCAAGCTGCACCGCGACGGCGAGGAAGGCATCATCGTCAACATCGAGTCCGGCCTCTATGACGGATTTCCCCGCGGCGATTTCGATCTGGAGCTCGACTGCGAGAGCAACAACCCCGGCTCGAAGCATCTGGAAAAGCTGACGGCGGGCGTGTATCTCGGCTCGCTGTGCCGGATCATGTTCGAGGCCGCCGTCAACGAGGGCGTCCTCTCCGCCGAGAGCGGGGAGAAGATCGCTGAGCGCGGCCGCTTTGACGCCTCGACGATCGACCGCTGGGCCGGCGGAGAGGATCTGGAAGGGATCGCCTCCTGTGAGGAAGATGCGGCGTTCATCCGCGAGATCTGTCTTGCCGCGATCGACCGTTCGGCCAGATGCATGTGCGTCAACCTCATTGCGATTGCTTTGCTCAATGGCACCGGCGCGGATAAGCCCGTCTGCGTCTGCGCCGAGGGTTCGCTCGTGCAGAAGAGCCGCCATTTCCGCCCGCTGCTGGAGATGTATCTTGAACGGTATGCTCTCGGCGTGTTCGGGAGAAAGCTGGAAATGACCGTCGGATACGAGACGACGCTCCCCGGCGCCGCGGCCGCCGTGCTGCTCAACAAGTAAGTTTACATAACACTAAAAAAGCAAGCTGAAAAGCTTGCTTTTTTCTTCCTTTTTTTGCATTTTCTTATAGCAAAGCACAAAGTGCTGTGTTATAATGATTCCGATCACACATCATCGGGGGAGAAAGAGATATGAAATGCCCGTTTTGCGGTTATTCCGACAGTAAGGTCATCGACTCGCGCCCGGCGGAAGAGGGCTCGACCATCCGCCGCAGAAGAGAGTGCCTGGCCTGTGGGAAGCGTTTTACGACCTATGAGATCATCGAGCGTCTGCCGCTTGTCGTCATCAAGCGTGACGGCAGCCGCCAGTCCTTCGACAAGGTCAAACTGATCAACGGTATGGTGCGCGCCTGTGAAAAGCGCCCCGTCACCCTCTCCCAGCTTGAGACGATCGCCGACGAGATCGAGCAGGAGCTCCAGAGCGGGCTCGAGCGCGAGATCCGCACGGTCGACATCGGCGAAATGGTGATGGCCCGGCTCAAGGACGTCGACGAGGTCGCCTATGTGCGCTTCGCCTCGGTCTACCGCAGCTTCAAGGATATCAACACCTTTATGGAGGAGCTCTCCAAGCTCCTGACGGAGAAGTAAGGACACTCAGAAAATGCTGCTCAGGCGCAGTGCGTCCATCCGCTCGATACTGTCGAGATGATAGTAAAGACGAAGATAGGCGTCGGTGCTTTTTTCCTCTCCCTCGCGGAGCGCGGCGGACAGGTCAAAAAAAGCGTCTGAGACGGCGTCGATCTCGCCCTGACGCAGCATAATATGAGCATATTCCGCCGCGGAATGCCATGCTTCCATCGCCGTCTCCATTTCTGAGACGGCGAGTTGTCTGTCACCCCGCTCCCACGCGGCGGCAGAACGGCCGAGCGCACTTTCGACCTCTTCCACCAGATCGCCCAGAAAGCGAAGATTACCGAAAAGAAAGCCGAGCATCAAAATGAGAAGCGCAATAGCGACAAGCTCCCGTTTCATGTGTTCCTCTCCTTTTTCGCGCAGTACACCTGCGACGCATCGTCGACCGTCAGCAGAAACACCTCGCCGAGCTCACAGCCGCGCAAGACAAGCTGTTTGGCGAGCCAGCGCTCGTCATGGCCGCTTTTGATGAGATTTTCCCGGATGAGCCGGCCGTCGCTGACGAGGATGCGCGGAAAGCCCGTGATCCTCTTCGGGACGTTCAGATCCCCGGCGCTCGGCGGCTGCTCGTTTGGATAAAGCAGGATGCTCAGCTTCCCGCTGGTCTCCAAAAACGCGTATTCGACCGTCGAGAGGTCGCGCACGCCCTGCGAGCGCATCTCCTGCATCAGCTCATCGAGCGTAAAACGGTTTTGGCGCATTTCCCGCTGGTCGATCCGGCCGTGAAAGATCAAAAGACTTGGCTTTCCGAAAAGAAAGGCGCGCAGCCGGACGCTGCGCATCGACAGCGTCGAGATCAGCATTTCGCAGCAAAACAGCGTGACGATCGGGATGATCCCGTTGAGCATCGGCATGCCGATGTCCTGAAGCGGGTTGGCGGCCAGGTCGGCGATCAGCGACGCGACAAGAAACTCCGACAGCTCCATCTCGCCGAGCTGGCGCTTGCCCAGCAGACGCAGAAAAAGGAGCAGCGAAAAATACAGGATCAGAGTCCGCATGAAAATGACGGCCAAGAAAGATCACCCCGGCTTTAGTATTCCCCGCTCCGCGGACATTACGCGAAAGGAAACGGACGCGATTTGAAAACGATCACGCTGCCAGGGGAGCAAAGCATTGCCGCTGCTGCGGCGCACATCCTCTCCCGTATCGAAAAAAAGAAGGACGCGGTCATCGCGCTCGGCGCGCTGGACGAAGAGCTTGCCGTCTGGGACGAGCTCTGCCGTCAGGCGCGCGGGAAAAACGTGAGCCTTTCGTGCGCGCGCTTTTTCGCCGTCTGCGAATTCGAGGGCGAGACGCTCCCGGAAGGCGCCTCGGTACGCCAAAGGCTGCTTTCTCATTTGATCGACAGGAGCGACGCGCGCGAAGAAAACCTCTTTATCCCGGACGCGGAAGACTGCGCGGGATATGACGAGAAGATCGCCGCGCTCGGCGGGCTCGATCTCGCGGTGCTCGGCCTCGGCGACAACGCCCGCGTCGGCTTTAACGAGCCGGCAACGCCCTTCGACTCCGGCACACATCTGCAGAAGCTCACAAGAAAGACAAGAGCCGAGCTCGCCTCCCGCTTCGGCGGTGAGGAAAACGTGCCCGTGCGCGGCGTGACCCAGGGCTTTCAAACGCTGTGCTTCGCGCGCGACATCGTCGTGATCGCCCACGGCGCGGAAAAGGCGACAGCGCTCTACCGCACGCTCTACGGCCGGGACGACAGCGTCTATCCTGCGGCGTTCCTGCAGCTCCCGCCGAACGTCACGGTCTATGCGGACGAAGAGGCGGCCGCTTCCTTAAATGGAAACAATGGAAATTGAAATCTTGTTTCAGGATCAAAGCATCCTCGTCTGTCTCAAGCCCCCCGGCGTCCTGTCCGAGACGGGCGGCATGCCGGAGCTGCTGGAAAAGGCGGCGGGCGGCAGCGTCTTCTGCGTCCATCGGCTCGACCGCGCCGTCGGAGGCGTGATGGTCTATGCCCGGACGAAGGCGGCGGCGGCCGCGCTCTCGGCCGCGATCGCGGCGGGGCGGATGGAAAAACGCTATCTCGCCGTCGTCTGCGGCAGACCGGATGAAGAAAAGGGAAGCCTGAAGGACCTTTTATATCACGACCCCGCCCACAACAAGAGCTTTGTCGTGCGGCGGATGCGCCGCGGCGTGCGCGAGGCGGAGCTTTCCTATGAAACCCTCGGATCGGCGGAGGTGGACGGCAATATGCTGAGCCTGCTCTCGGTCACACTCGTTACCGGCCGCAGCCATCAGATCCGCGTCCAGTTCGCTTCCCGCTCGCTCCCGCTTGCGGGCGACGGACGCTACGGCAGCCCGGTTCGGGACTGCGACCTCGCCCTGTGGTCGCACAGCCTTGCCTTTCCGCATCCCGTGACGGGGGAGGAGCTGCGCTTCTCCGCCCCGCCGCCGGGTCGCTTTCCCTGGACAGAATTCAACTGAACGACACCCCAGCACCCACAGCAAAGAATCGTTTTCCAAAGGAGGACACACACAGCATGGCATTATCCAACATCATCTCCCTGTTCGGCGGCATCGCCCTGTTCCTGTTCGGCATGGGCCTCATGGGCGACGGTCTGAAAAAGGTCGCCGGCAGCCAGATGGAGATCATTCTCTACCGCCTTTCCGGCACGCCGCTGAAGGGACTTTTGCTCGGCGCGGGCGTGACGGCCGTGATCCAGTCGTCGTCCGCGACCTCGGTCATGCTGGTCGGCTTTGTCAACTCCGGCATGATGAAGACCCAGCAAGCGCTCAGCGTCATCCACGGCGCGTTGATCGGCACGAGCATCACGGGCTGGATCATCTGTCTGTCCTACCTCGGCGAGAGCGGTGGGCTTGCCTCGCTGCTGTCTACCTCGACGATCGCGGCGCTGTTCGCCATCGTGGGCATTGTGGTGCGCATGACGGCAAAGCGTGCCGCGACCAAACACGCGAGCGATATCCTGCTCGGCTTTACGGTGCTGATGTTCGGCATGCAGACGATGAGCGGCGCGGTCTCTCCGCTGAAGGACAGCCCGCAGTTTATCGCCCTGCTTACGACCTTTTCCCATCCGCTCGTCGGTATCGTGGTCGGCGCGGTCTTCACGGCGGTCCTGCAGAGCGCTTCGGCGGCTGTCGGTATCCTGCAGGCCCTCTCCGCGACCGGCGCGATCAACTTCACGGTGGCCTATCCGATCATCCTTGGTATCGCGGTCGGCGCCTCGGTGCCTGTGCTGCTCTCCGCCATCGGCGCGAAGGTCGACGGACGCCGTACGGCTTTCCTGTATCTGATCGTCGAGGCTGTGGCCGCGGTGGTGTTCGCCGCGCTCTATTACGGGCTCGACGCCGCGGTGGGGCTGGGGATCGGCTCGTGGAAGATGGACCCCTTTACGATCGCGGGCGTGAACACGATCTTCCGCGTGCTGACGGCGATCTTCCTGATGCCGTTCAACCGCCAGTTCGTCAAGCTTGCCGAAAAGCTGGTCCGCATCAGCGAAAGCGAGGAGAGCGACAACGCCGCCCTTGCCCGTCTTGACGAGCGTTTCCTCCAGCATCCCCAGCTCGCGCTGGAGCAGAGCCGCCTGACCGTCAACGACATGGCCACGATGTCCGCCGGCGCCTTCGGCGCGGCGGCGCAGCTGGTCTGGAAATTCAGCGCGGACGGCTTCGGGAAAGTTGAGCGCATGGAAAACCTGATCGACGAATTCGAGGACAAGATCGGCACCTATCTCGTCAAGCTCAACACAAGCGAGCTGAATGTCAAGCAAAACGAGGACGTTTCAAAGTTCCTGCGCACGATCAGCGACTTTGAGCGTATCAGCGACCACGCGATGAACACCGCCGAGGTCGCCCAGAAGATGAACGAGAGCAAAGTCGGCTTTTCCGGCGACGCCGCGGCCGAGCTGCGTGTGCTGACGGCGGCGGTGGAGGAGATCCTCTCGCTCGCCATCGGCGCGTTTACGACCGGCGATATCGAAAAGGCCTATGCGGTCGAGCCGCTCGAGGATCGCATCGACGATCTGTGCGAAACGATGAAGCAGCACCACGTCTCCCGTCTGCAGAGCGGCGTGTGCACGATCAGCCAGGGCTTCCCGTTCAACGATCTCATCACGAACTATGAGCGTGTGGCGGACCACTGCTCGAATATCGCCATCGCGATGATCGAGCTGAATCAGGACGACTTTGACATGCACGGCTACCTCATCGACCTCAAAGAGCAGCATGCCCACCGCTTTGACGAGTATTACAAGGCTTACGCCGAAAAATACAAGTTCTGAATTTCTCGAATACAGCAAAACCGGCAGTCTTTTGACTGCCGGTTTTGAACGTTCAGGGGATAATTACTTACACAGGCGGCTGAAAACCGCGTGCGGGATCAAACGCACAGGAGGCCATCAGCGAGGACGCGCAAGCGCGCAACGCGGGAAGATCGCGGGCCTTATTCAGCGCCTTATATGGCCTGGCACAGTCAGGGAAGAGACTGTGCATGTAAAACCAAAGCTCCTTCATCTTCCCGGCGGTAAAGGCCGGACTCAGTCCCGAGGCAAGATGCGCCTCAATCAGCGTATCGTGGAACTCGCGCAGCTCGCCGAGCGATAGCTCCCCGCCGCCGCGGATCGTGCGGAACAGCGCGGGATTCGCCGCCGCGCCGCGGCCGAGCATCACGCCGCCGAGCGTCTCAAAGCGACCGGTGATCGCGCGGAAATCCGCCGGCGTGAAGACATTGCCGTTGTACACGACGGGGAAGCGGGACTGGCGCAGCGCGGCGGCGAAGGCGTCACGGTCCGGCTCGCTGCGGTACATGCCCTCGCGGTCGCGCGCGTGGACGATCAGCTCGTGGATCGGATAGCGCTCGAATACGCCCATCAGCGACTCAAATTCCGCCGTCGAGGCAAAGCCAAGCCGCGTCTTGACCGACACGGCGATCGGCGTGCGGGCATAGATGTCGGCGAGAAAGGCGTCAAGCCGCTCCGGCTCGCGCAGCATGGCCGCGCCCTTGTGCTTGGACACCACGGTGGCGGAGGGACAGCCGATGTTGAGGTTGACCTCCTTATAGCCCATGTCGGCAAGCTGGCGCGCGACGTGCAGAAAGGCCTCGGCGTCGTTCGCGAGGACCTGCGGCACAAGCGTGATCGTGTCGTTGTTTTCGGGAAGAATATCGCGCAGCCGGGAGATCTTGAATTCTCCCTTGCTGTCGGGCGCGATAAAGGGGGCGTAATATTTGTCCGCCTGCGGGAAATGAGCGTGGTGTACCCGCCGGAACACATAGCCGGTCACGCCCTCCATGGGGGAGAAGGACAGCGTCATTTTCATCACCACGCCGATCATACCACAGCTTTGCCGATCGGACAAAGATTTTTCACCGTGTACATGATTTTTTCATAATTGTTTTGTACAATAATATCCTTAATGAGAAAACCAATCTGGCAGCTCGGAGGGGATTCGACTTGCGCCATCCGGCTCTGACGCGTTTTCTGGCCGCGTTCCTCGCGGCAGTCAGCGCGATCACGCTGATCTCCGGCGGCATCTGCATCAAAAAAGCCGCCGACAGCAGAAAAAAACAGAATACCTATGTCGAGACGCTCTCTGCCAAGGCGGACGAGGCCGCGCTCCTGCGCGGGGAGATCAACGCGATGTTCGACGACTATGACGCGGACGAGCGGGCCTATAACGAAATGAACGAGCGGTATACCAAGGATATGCAGACCTACCGTAAGGATCTTGCCCTGTATACCGCGACCGAGGCCGGACTCAAGCAGGGACGCGAACAGCTCGAAGAGGGCTATTCCGGTCTGCGCATGGGCTGGATCCAGCACGACAACGGTCTCAAGGCGCTTGAAGAGGCCGAGGCGCAGTTCCTGCCCGGGTATGAACAGTATCTTTCCGGCAAAGCCCAGCTTGAGGAGGGACGCCGTCAGCTCGAACAGGCCGAGGCGCTCAAGGCCCAGCTGCCCGATATCGAGCTGGTTCGCGCCGGGCTCGAGGCGGCCGAGGGCTCGGAAACGGCGCTTGCAACGACCGTCGACGCGATCGCCGCCGTTGTGCAGAATCCGCCGACCGACCCCGAGACCGGCGAGGTCGACAGCGCGGCGCTTCAGTCACAGCTTTCCGGTTACCTCTCGACGCTGTCATCCCAGCTCTCCGACATCAGCAGCGCCATGGCCGGCTCCTACACGCCTGCAGAGGTGCAGGCCATGCTCGCCCCGGCGATCGACGCCGTCAATGCCCAGGCGGCCGCCCTTGCCGACGGATCAAAAACCGCGGAGGAGCTGCTTGCCGAGGCACAGGCCATGATCCCCGCACAGCAGCAGATCCCGACCTCCTTTGCCGGGGCGCTCGCCCAGGCGGAGCAGACGCTGGATATGCTCGAGGGCCTTCCCGCCATGCGCGCCCAGCTTGACGAAGCGCAGAAGGCGATCGAAGAGACCGAGCCCATGCTCCTCCAGGCAAAGGCCGGTTTTGACGAAGGGAAAAAGCAGCTTGCGGCGGCCAAGGAAATGCTGATCCAGGTCGAGGCTGCGCTCATCCAGGGCAAAGAGGAGCTTGAGAAAAAAGAGGCGGAGCAGATCGAGACCCGCGCCGACCTTGACCGGAGAAAGGAAGAACTCGAGCGCAGCTCTGCCGAGCTGCAGGAGCGCGCTGAGCAGATCCGGGACTATACCGACAAAAAGGACCGCTTCAACACGCTGCGCTACGCGCTTACGGCAGATGAAAGTATCAAGCCGCGCGTGCTCGCGGGCGAGGATCTGATCGATGTCTCGCACGAGGAGCTTTCCCGCCAGCGGACGGAGACGGCGCGGGAGTTTGCCCTTCGTCTCACCGCGGCGATCGGCATGCTGCTCGCCTCCGCCGCCGGGATCGTCACGGTCGCGGCCGCCTTTCACGACCGCCAGGGGCTGCGCCTTTTGCTCCCCGCGGCGCTTGCCGTCGCCCTCAGCGCGATCGGCGAGAGCGTCAGTCTTGCTGCCGGACGGGGTCTCATTTACACGGTGCTCTTTGTCGGCATCTTCGCTGCCGGTGTCATCGGATTGAATTTGAAAAAAGCATGATATATATATAGAAAAAAGGCGATCTCCGAACTTATTCGGAGATCGCCTTTTTGATGCGCAGGGGGGCGCGCGCCGCTTCCTCCCGCGGCACACTGTCGAGGGCAGACAAAATCTCGTCCGTCCGCGCCGCCCAGGTGTTTTCAAGCGCTTCCTCGCGCAGCAGCGCCCGGTAGGCGGGGTCGCTGCGGTGCTTCAGGAGGATCTCCGCCTTTCGCAAAAAATCCTTCGCGTCGGCATAGAGAGCCACGCTGCGGTAACGGCGGCATTCGCTCATGCGCGAGCAGAGGATCGGCTTTTCCGCCGCCATATACTCAAAGAGCTTGACCGGCGAGGTCGAGCGCGTGATC
The DNA here is from genome assembly GCA_900320595.1 of uncultured Eubacteriales bacterium. Classification (GTDB taxonomy): domain Bacteria; phylum Bacillota; class Clostridia; order Oscillospirales; family Oscillospiraceae; genus Limivicinus. The sequence continues at coordinate 21,009 of ONSW01000008.1, forward strand.
TCATTGAGCACAAACGGGATCATCGCAAGATCGAACACGCGAAGAAAAGACGGTAACCTCTCGTAAGGCTGCGGCGGGATCCACCGGACGTTCGGAAGCGACAGCAGCCCGCTTTCGGGAAGCGAGCCGTCATAGTCCATGCCGACAAGCAGGAAAAGCCAGTCCGGTCTTGCCCCCGCCGCCTCGAGAAGAAGCGAATAGTCGAACCACTTCGCAAGCGCGCCGTAATAGCCGAGCGTACAGGAAAAGCGCGCGGCGGCGTCGGCGGCCTCCGGCGCGGGCGGGGCTTCGGACGATGCGCAGAAGAAAGCATAGTCCCCGGCGTTGGGACTGTAGATCGCGCGGCGGGCGAGCGGTCGCGCCTTGTCAAAGAGCGTACGCGCGGTGCAGACCGTGAGATCCGCGTGCCGCAGCAGAAAGCGATGGTCGCGCCGCATGGTGCGGTCATAGCCGTCAAAGATCTCCAGCTCGTCGATATATTCATAGATCACCCGATCCGGCCGCAGCAGCGGGAGATACCGCCGGTTGACCGTCCAGCTGAGCGAAACGATTGTCTCCGCCGCATCCGCGAGCAGCGTGCTCAGCTCCCGCGCAAGGGCGGCGTTGACGAGAAAAAGCGTCTCGCCGAGCGCCTCGGCGGATCGCACGTGATCATACGCGCTGTTTGCCGTAAGATAGAGCACCAGCGTATTTTCCTTTTCGCTGTACGCGCGGGCGAGTTGCTGCGGCCGCTGATAAAGCGGCAGATGCCAGTCGAGCGTGGGCGGAAAGACGACCACGCGCCGCCCCGCCGCGCGGCCGCCAAGCAGCTTGCGCAGCTCTCTTGCGTGCCGGAGCGCCTGCAAGGCGTTGAGCGGGCGGCGAGAGAGCGCCTTGAGCTCGCCGAAAAAGGCGGCAAAACGCAGATGAAGCAAATGTGAGGAGAGACGGCGTACAAGACGCCCTATACGAGAGAACACAGAACCTGCTCCTTTCACAGTCCCGCGGCGGCGAGATAGTTGCGGCATACAATGTCGCTCGGCCCGTCTTCCATCAGCTCGCCGTGCTCGAGCCACAACGCGCGCGGGCAGAGCTTGCGGATCTGCTCGGTAGAGTGGGAGACAAAAAGCACGGTCGTCCCGCCGCCGATCAGCGAGAGCATTTTCTGCTCGCTTTTCTGCTGAAAGGCCGCATCGCCGACGGAGAGGATCTCGTCGACGATCAGGATCTCGGGCTCGATCTGCGTGGCAATGGAAAAAGCCAGACGCGCCACCATGCCGGAGGAGAAATTCTGCACCGGCACGTCAAGAAAATCGTGCAGCTCGGCAAAGTCCACGATCGCGTCAAAGCGCTCGGCGAGAAAGGGACGCGAATAGCCCATGATCGCGCCGTTGAGATAGATGTTCTCCCGCGCGGTCAGCTGCGGGTCAAAACCGGCGCCCAGCTCGATCATCGGGCAGACGTTCCCGCCGCAGCGCACCGCGCCGCGCGAGGGCTTCATCACACCGGCAACAAGCTTTAAAAGCGTCGATTTGCCCGCCCCGTTGCTTCCGACAAGCCCGACGACCTCGCCGCGCCGAAGAGAAAAGCTGACGCCGCGCAGCGCCCAGAAGCTCTCTTTTTTCCTGTGAGCGCCGTGGCCGAGCTCCACAAACCACTGCTTGAGCGAAAAGCCGCGCTCGATCCCGAGATCGAACCGCATCGAGACCGCATCCGCCTCGACCATGATATCGCTGTTTTCTGTCGTCATGTTCTTCACCGTCAAACGTAATAGATAAACCGATCCTGCCTTGCGCGGAAAACCGCCGCGCCGACGATCAGAACGGCCGCCGAGGAGACGCCGCAGAGGAGAAACTGCAGCGGCCGCGGCGTCGCGTGGAAGAGGATGATCGTGCGTGCAAAATCGATATACTGGAAGAGCGGATTGCATTTCATCAGCGCGATCAGCGCTGTATTCCCCACGGCGGAGAGATCATACATGATCGGCGTGAGATAGGTCCAGATCGTCAGCACGATGCCGTAGATATAAAAAAGATCGCGCAGAAAGACCGCCGCTGCCGACAGCAGAAAGCCCATTCCCATCGTAAAGCCGAGCAGACAGAGATAAGCATAGGGGAGCAGCACATGCTGCCAGCACAGTCCCGTCCCGGTCAGCAAAATCACGGCGTAGAGCGGCAGCAGCGTCAACAGAAAATTGATGCCGACGAACAGACATTTCGACAGCGGAAAAATGTACTTCGGCATATAGACCTTGCGGATCAGGGCAAAGTTTGCCACCACGCTGCTCATGGCAAGATTCGACGCCTCGGAAAAATAGTTGAACAGCGTCAGCCCTGTCATGAGATAGGCGAGATAGCTCACGCCGCCTGCCGTAAAGCGAAAGACGTTTTGAAACACCAGCGCCAGCACGCCCATCATCAGCACGGGATAGAGCAGACTCCACAGCATGCCGAGCACGGAGCGCTTGTATTTGACCTTGAAATCGCGCGCGATCAGCTCCTGCAGCAGAAAGCCGTATTTCTTTGCGCAGAGCGAGATATGGGCGATCATCCCGCCGCCTCCCCGGAGCAGAGCTGCGCCGTGAGGATATCCGCGATCTTCTCGCTCGTGTGGCCGTCGCCGTAGGGGGAAGGGGCGCTCGCCATCTGTCTGCGCTCGTCCTCGCTGCCTAAAAGGCGCATAGCCGCATGGAAAATGCCGCTCTCCTCCGTCCCGGCCAGACGGACGCCGCCGGCCTCGAGGGCCTCGGGGCGCTCTGTCTCGCCGCGCAGCACCAAAACGGGCACGCCGAGCGCAGGCCCCTCCTCCTGCAGCCCGCCGGAATCGGTCAAAACCAGCGTGCAGCGGGCGAGAAGATTGTGCATGTCGAGCGTACCGAGCGGCTCGGTGAGCGTCACACCCGGCACATCTGTCAGCAGCGGACGCACGATCTCGCGCACGGCCGGATTTGGATGCACGGGAAAGATCACGTGCAGATCGTCACAGGCGGCGCACAGACGCTTCACGGCGCGGCAGATCGACGCGATCCCCTCCGGAATGTTCTCGCGGCGGTGCGCCGTCAGCAGCACGGTGCGGCCGGAAAAGAGGGCGGGATCGCGCAGGGCGCGCTCGGAAAAGACATACCCGGGACTGACGGTCGTCCGCAGCGCGTCGAGAGCGGTGTTGCCCGTGACATAGATGTGCTCGCGGATCCCTTCGGCGCGCAGATTTTGCGCGCTGCGCGCGGTCGGGGCAAAATGAAAGTCGGCGAGGTCGGCCGTGAGACGGCGGTTCATCTCCTCGGGAAACGGAAAATAGCGCCGATAGGTGCGCAGCCCGGCCTCCACATGTCCGACGGGAATCTGCGCATAAAAAGCGGCAAGCGCCGCGGCGCAGGAGGTGGAGGTGTCGCCGTGGACGAGCACCGCATCCGGACGGCTTTGGCGCAGCACGTCCTCCATGCCGCGCAGTACGCCGCAGAAAATGTCGCCGAGCGTCTGGCGGCTGCGCATCAGATCGAGATCATAATCGGCCTTCACGCCGAAGAGATCGGTCACGCCGGAAAGCAGCTCGCGGTGTTGCGAGGTGAGGCAAACCTCGCTCTCGATCCCGCTGCGGCGGGAAAGCTCGAGCACGAGCGGGCACATCTTCACGGCCTCCGGCCGTGTCCCGAATACGCTTAAAACTTTCATGGCAAAACTTCCCAAACAAAAAGATACGGGAAGATTTTTCCCGTATCTTTAAAAAAGTATTCAGTTTCGTCTGGGAGTAAAAAGCTGGAAGCTGGAAACTAGAAACTATAATTACTCCTCGCCGTATCCCATCGGGTTCTTCGACTGCCAGGCCCAGGTGTCGCGGCACATGTCGTCGAGATTGTACTGCGCCTTCCAGCCGAGAAGCTGCGCGCTCTTGTCGGGGCTGGAGTAGACGGTGGCCAGATCGCCGGGGCGGCGCGGCGCGATCTCATACGGGATCTTCACGCCGGTCACGCGCTCGAAGGCCTTGACCATATCGAGCACGCTGTATCCCTGACCGGTGCCGAGGTTGAACACGCTCTCGCCGCGGTGGGTCTGCATATATTCGATGGCCGCGACGTGGCCGCGTGCAAGGTCGACAACGTGGATATAATCGCGCACGCCGGTACCGTCGTGGGTGTTGTAGTCGTCACCGAAAACGTTCAGATGATCCCGACGGCCGACCGCGACCTGCGCGATAAAGGGCATCAGATTGTTCGGGATGCCGCGCGGGTCCTCGCCGATCAGACCGCTGCTGTGCGCGCCGATGGGGTTGAAGTAACGCAGCAGACTGACGGAGAAATCATCCACCGCGTGTGCGGTGTCGCGCAGAATCTGCTCGGACATATACTTGGTCCAGCCGTAGGGGTTGGTGCAGTGGCCGGTGTTGGAATCCTCGCGCAGCGGCATCTCGTTGTCGCCGGAGTAGACCGTGGCCGAGGAGGAGAACACGATGTTCTTCACGCCGTGGTCGCGCATCGCCTCGCACAGGCGAACGGTGGAAAACAGGTTGTTGTCATAGTATTCCAGCGGCATCGCGACCGATTCGCCCACGGCCTTGAGTCCGGCGAAATGGATCGCACAGTCGATGTTATGCTTTTCAAAGATCCTGTCGAGCGCCGCACGGTCGCGCACGTCGTTTTCATAAAAGGCGACGGGCTTGCCCGTGATCTGCTCGACGCGCTCCACGGCCTTGTGGCTGGAGTTGACGAGGTTGTCGATGACGATGACATTGTGCCCGCGCTCGAGCAGTTCTACGCAGGTATGGCTGCCGATATAGCCGGCGCCGCCGGTGACGAGTACATTCATGCTCTTACTTTCTCCTTTTATTTAATCCAAAAGTGTTTCGGGATAAATGCCGCGCTCGCGCAGCGAGGCAATATAGGCGATCACGTCGGGGAGATCCTCCTGGTAGGTGATGCCGTGCCAGATCTCGTGGCAGGGCAGGACGCGCACCGCAGCCTTGCCCTCTTCGATCAGCGCGTTGGCAACCGAGGGAAGGAAGTACTCGCACTTGAGCGGGTTGCGCGCGACGTTCTCTGCGTACCAGGCGGGGAAGCGGGCGACGAGCTCTTGCAGCATTTGCTGGCCGAAGCCCCAGAAGTTCATGCTCACGGGGCTGTCGCCGGAGAGGGGGATGAAGGTCTCGCCGTCCTCGGTATAGGCCGCGTCGCTGCCGCGCTTTTCGATGTGCGTGCGCTCGGTCACACCGGTGAGGAAACCGTCCTCCACCCGGCAGACGCCGCGCGCGACCGAGCCGTTTTCCGTCACGGTGTTTCGCAGCAGATAGGCCACCATGGCGTGCTCATTCTCCGGCCGCTCGCTGACAAGATAGTCATAAAGCGCCTTGTAGGCGCCGGGACCGTAAAAATCGTCGGCGTTGATCACGGCAAAGGGCCCATCGACCGTACCGGCGCAGCAGGCCACGGCGTGGCCGGTACCCCAGGGCTTGACGCGCCCCTCGGGCACGGCGCAGCCCTCCGGCAGCTTCTCCAGCTGCTGAAAGACATACTTTACGTCGAAATACTTTTCCATCCTGCGGCCGACGGCGTTTTTGAAATCTTCCTCGATCTCGTGCTTGATCACGAAGGCGACCTTCCGGAAGCCGGCGCGGTAGGCGTCGAAGAGCGAAAAGTCGATGATGGCGTGTCCGTGCTCGTCCACGGCCTTGATCTGCTTGAGTCCGCCGAAGCGGCTGCCCATACCGGCGGCCAAAATGACAAGAGTAGGTTCCTGCATGTCTCGATCCTCTGTTTCCCTTCTTTTAAAGTTTCATAGCCTCGCGGCAATAATAGTTGAACATGCGCTCGCGCTCGAGCGTGGTAGAGTCCATGTGCCCCGGATAGACCTCATAGTCGCCGGGGAGCGAGCAGATCCGCTTGAGCGAAAGCATCTCCTCGTGCGCGTCGCCGCCCTCGAGATCGACGCGGCCGCAGCTGCCGCGGAAGAGCGTGTCGCCGGTGAAAAGCGCGTTTTCACAGCGGATCGTCACGCCGCCCGGCGTGTGGCCGGGGGTGGCAATGATCTCAAAGCGAAGACCCGCCTCGTCGATCACGTCGCCGTCGTCATAGTCGATGCCGCCCTTGGGCAGACAATAGGGCAGATGATAAGACCGCCCGCCCTTGTCGTCGCGGGTGTTCATATAGACGGTGGCTCCCGTCTCCTCGGCGACAGCGTCGGCGGCGCCGACGTGGTCATAGTGGCCGTGGGTGATCATGATCGCGCGGCAGGAAAGATGATTGCTCTCAATATAATCGAGGATCGTGTTGCTCTCGTCGCCGGGATCGATGACGACGCACTCAAGCGTCTTCTCGTTCGTGACGACATAGCAGTTTTCCTCCAGCTGCCCCACGGGCAGAGTTTTGATCAGCATCTTTCAAAGCTCCTTTGTGTCGAGAATGATCGTAATGGGGCCGTCGTTGACGGAGGCGACGAACATCTCCGCGCCGAACTGCCCGGTCTCCACCTTAAAGCCGCGCGCGCGGCACTCGCTGATGACCAGCTCATAAAGCGGGATCGCCTTTTCCGGGCGCGCCGCGTGGGAAAAGCCCGGACGACGGGAGCGGCAGTCGGCGAAAAGCGTAAACTGGCTGATGATCAGCAGTTCCGCACCGGCCGGCCCGGGGGCGATGTTCATCTTGCCCTGCTCATCTTCAAAAACGCGCAGACCGCAGATCTTGTCGGCGATCTTCTTCGCTTCCGCTTCGGTGTCGTCCTCATGCACGCCGAGCAGGATCAGAAAACCCTTTCCGATCTCGCCGGCGATCTCTCCGCCGATCTCGACGGAGGCGTTCAGAACGCGTGTCACGACAGCTCTCATATTGAAAACTCCTTACTTTCCGTTTCTTACGACCTCGGATACGCCGGGGATCGAGGAAAGTCGCCCCATGACGTACTTCAGCTCGGCCAGGTTCTTGATCTCCAGCGTGATCGTGGTGATGGCCGTGCCGGCGTTGTCGCGCGCCGAGAGCGTCCGCACCTTGGCGTTGAGCGAATTGAGCACCGTCGCGATGTCCATGACGAGACCCGAGCGGTCCTTGGCGATGATCGTCAGCGTCGTGACATAGTTGTCGGTGATGTGGTCGGACCACGAGACGTCGATCCAGCGGCCGTCGTTCTCGTGGCTTGCGATGCTGCTGCGATAGTTTTCACAGTCGCGGCGGTGGATCGAAACGCCCTGGCCGCGCGTGATAAAGCCGACGATGTCGTCGCCGGGCACAGGCGTGCAGCAGCGGGAGAATTTGACAAGACAGTTGTCCAGCCCCGCCACGAGCACGCCGTGGATGGGCTTGCCGGTCTGCTTGGCGGCGGCCTGTTCGCGCCGCTCGGCCGCCTCGGTCAGCTTGTCGACGGTGGTCTTGCGGTCGGGCTTCTGCACGCGGGCATACTCGTCCTTCAGCCGGTTGGCCGCCCGCGTGGCGGTCATGCCGCCGTAGCCGATCGCGGCATACAGATCGTCGACGTTGGAGTAAGAGAGCCTGCGCAGGATCGGGGACATGATCGCCTCGTCGAGCACGTCGTCCAGGCTCAGCCCGTTGTGCTTGAGCTCGTCGTCGAGCATCTCGCGGCCGCGGATGACGTTCTCCTCGCGCCGCTCGCGCTTGTACCACTGCTTGATCTTGGTGCGGGCGCTGCCGCTCTTGGCGATGTTCAGCCAATCGCGGCTGGGGCCGGGGGCCGACTTGGACGTGCGGATCTCGACGATGTCGCCGTTCTGCAGCACATAGTCAAAGGTCACGATCCTGCCGTTGACGCTGGCGGAGACCATGTGGTTGCCGACGTCGGAGTGGATCATATAGGCAAAGTCGATCGGCGTCGCGCCGGCGGGGAGGTTGATGACGTCTCCCTTGGGGGAGAAGACGAACACCTCGTCGGCAAACATGTCGATCTTGAGATTGTGGAAAAAGTCCTGCGCGTCGGATTCCTGCTGGCTTTCGAGCAGACGGCGGACCCAGGCAAAGCGATCCTCGTCGCCGGCGCGCAGCACGGCGCTGCTGTCGCCCATCTTGTATTTCCAGTGCGCCGCGATGCCGTATTCGGCCGTGTGGTGCATCTCCCAGGTGCGGATCTGCACCTCGAAAGGGATGCCCTCGCTGCCGATGACGGTGGTGTGGACGCTCTGATACATGTTGGGCTTCGGGGTGGAGATATAATCCTTAAAGCGCCCGGGAACGGGCTTGAACATATCGTGAATGACGCCGAGCACATTGTAGCAGTCCGGGATCGTGTCGACAATCACGCGGAAGGCGCACAGATCGAAGATACCGCTGATGTCAAGCTTCTGGGCGTACATCTTGCGGTAGATGCTGTAAACATGCTTGATGCGGCTGTAGATCGTCGCGTGGATGCCCTCCTCGTCGAGGCGGCGCTGGATCTTTTCCTCAACAGCCGACATAAAGGCCTCAAACTGGGGCATGCGGCTTTCAAGCGAGTCGGTGATCTCTTTATATCCGGCGGGGTCGAGATACTGCAGCGAGAGGTCTTCGAGCTCCCACTTGACGCGCTGGATACCGAGACGGTGCGCGATGGGGGCGTAGATTTCCATCGTTTCAAGCGACTTTGAGCGCTGCTTTTCCGTGGACTGATAGGCCATCGTGCGCATATTGTGCAGCCTGTCGGCGATCTTGATGAGGATGACGCGGATGTCCTTGGCCATGGCCATGAGCATCTTGCGGATGTTCTCCATCTGCTCGTCTTCGACGCTGGTATACTGCACGCGCGTCAGCTTGGTGACGCCCTCGACGATGTCGGCGACAGCCGTCCCGAACGAGCGGGCGATGTCGGCATGGGTCAGATCGGTATCCTCGATCACGTCGTGCAGCAGCGCGGCGACGATCGAATCCTCGTCAAGCCCCATGTCCACCGTGATGTCGGCGGCCGCGACGCAGTGCGTCACATAGGGCGAGCAGCCGTCCTTGCGCAGCTGCCCGGCATGCGCGCTGCGCGCCATCTCATAGGCCGCACGGACGCGGTCAAGGTCAACGCCGTGGCAGTTGGCGCGGATCTTTTCCTCCAGCTCGGCATACATCTTGTCGGGGTCAAGCGGTGTGCTTTGCAGCTTTCCTTTTTCGGCTTCTTTCTCCATGGCTGTTATCCTCAAATCGATTTCAGTGCGCGGATGATTTCGGTGTTCTCCAGATCGGCCTTGCCTTCGATCTCCGCCTTTTCGGCGCCGTAGATCCCGCCGTCGGGGGAGGAGAGAAGACCGACCTCACGCAGCACGGCCAGACACAGACAATAGGTCTCCTCCGCCATACCGGCCGGAGCAGAGGCGAGGATCTCCTCCGCCGTCGGGGCAAGACGGAAGCCGTCCTGCTCGGCCATGTGCCAGACGCGGATAAAATCGCTTCGCTCGGGGCAATAGGCGGCAGCGGCCCATAGCGCGCCGCGCTCGCCGTTCAGGATCCTGGCGCAGAGCGCGCCCCCGTCGTGGAGCCGCAGTGCGCTGACAAGCAGCTGCACCGAGACGTGACCGTGAAATTCGTTGATCTGCGGGGTGAAGGCAACGTCCACCGTGTCGCCGCTGTGAAGCGAAAGCTCCGCCGCGGTGTGGGAAAAAAAGATCCCTTCAAAGCTCTCGCGCCCAAGCCGGACGCGGATGCGCAGATGCTTGCCGCCGCCGACGTCGGATGCACTTTCCAGCTTGACGCCGCACAGACACATCGTCGGACGGGGATTGGCGTTGCCGAACGGCTCGAGCAGGTCGAGAGCCTTGACGTTTTCAATGCTCAAAAGCTCCGGATCACAGATCAGCAGATCCGGCTGGACCTCCGGTACGGGGGCGGGTCGATTGTCGCGGTAATAGCGCGCGAGCGCGGCGCGGAAATCATCCAGCTTGTCGCTGCGGATGTTCAGCCCCGCGGCGAGCGCGTGGCCGCCGAAGCCGATGAGGTGTTCCGAGCAGGCGGAGAGCGCGTCGAAAAGGTTGAAGCCGCCGTAGCTGCGGCACGAGCCCTTTCCCACCTCGCCGCTGAGACAGACCATGATCGCGGGCAGCGAATACTGCTCGGCAAGCCTTGAGGCGGCGATGCCGATCACGCCCTGGTGCCATTTGTCGCTCGCCAGCACGATCGGCGCGTCCGGCTCGGTTTCGGCGAGCATCTCGTTCGCCTCGCGCCAGATGTCGGTTTCGATGCTCTGACGTTTGCGGTTGAGCTCGCACAGCTCCACGGCCAGGGCCGTAGCCTCTGCCGGATCAGAGCTCATCAGCAGCTTTTCCGCCGTAGCGGGGCAGCCGAGCCGCCCTGCGGCGTTGAGACGCGGAGCGAGCGAAAAGCCGATCGTCGCGGCGGTGAGCTTGCGATTGTCGACGCCGGCCTCGCGCAGCATGGCTGCGATGCCGGGGCGAGGTGAACTCTCGATCTTTTCAAGCCCCCGGCGGACGAGATAGCGGTTTTCCCCCACGAGCGGCATGACGTCCGCGACCGTGCCGACAGCGGCAAGATCGCAGTAGCGCTCCACCATCTCGTGGGTCTTTCCCTCGCAGGCACAGACAAGTTTGAGCGCAACGCCGACGCCGGCCAGATAGTGATTGGGATAGGGCTCGCCCGGCCGCTTGCAGTCGACGACCGCGACTGCTGCCGGCAGGGAAGAATCGCCGCACTCGTGATGGTCTGTGATGATCATGTCGACCCCGAGCGACGCGGCATAGCGCGCCTCCTCGTGCGCGGTGATGCCGCAGTCGACTGTGATGATCAGACTCACACCCTGACTGTGGAGCACATCGACGGCGCTGTCGTTCAGACCGTAGCCTTCCTCGCTGCGGTCCGGAATATAGGACAGGCACCTGAGCCCCTTGTAGCGCAGATAGTCCGTCAGCAGACAGGTCGAGGTGATGCCGTCGACGTCATAGTCGCCGTACACGGCCACCGTTTCTCCCGCCTCGATGGCGCGGTGGACGCGCGCGACCGCCTTCGGCATGTCCGAGAGGAGCATGGGGTCGTGCAGCAGCTCTTCTCCGCCGTTTATCAGCGTGTCCATCTCCTGCCGGGAAGTGACGCCGCGCAGCGCCAGCACCGCGGCAAGCAGCCGCGGGCAGCCCGCATCCAGCAGCTCCTGCGGGAAAGACGGCCTGTCATAAGGGATCTTCCATTCTTTTCGATTCATAACATCTTTCTTTACCTTATTTTTATTAATAACTTATCATACCAAAGATTTCCCGATATTTCAATAGTTAGCCCCGCAGAGACAAACACGCCCCGGGAAAAGCCTTCCCGGGGCGTAACTGCCGTCATTTGATCCAGTTTTTGATCGCGCGCGTTTCACCACTCGTTGGTGCGAGCGCGGCGGCAAGCGCCTCTTCCTCCGTGGCGCACAGCGGGAGACAGGCGAGAGCGTCCCGCGCCGTAAAGCCCTTTTCAATCGAATCGGCGATCAGAGTGTAAAGAGCGTCGAAATACCCGAGTGTGTTGAGCAGTACGATGTTTTTCCCGTGCCGTCCGAGGAGACGCAGCGTAAAGACCTCGAAAAACTCCTCCAGCGTGCCCACGCCGCCGGGCAGAACGATAAAGGCGTCCGCGAGCTCCTCCATTTTGCTCTTGCGCTCGGCCATTGTATCGGTAAAGATAAACTCGCCGTGTTCCTTGAAAAGGACGTCGCCCTCGTCAAAAAACCGCGGCGCAATCCCGACAAGACCGCCGCCGGCGTCGATCACGCCCTCGGCGCAGGCGCCCATCAGCCCGTCGCGTCCGCCGCCGTACACAAGCGTATGCCCGCCGCGGCCGATCAGCACGCCGAGACGGCGCGCCGCGTCGTAGTATTCCTTTTCCAGCCTGTCGCTCGAGGCGCCGAAAATGCAGATATTCATGCTTCCTGCCCGCTTTCTGTATGATTGCAATCATTTTAATCCGCCGCCGCGGGCGCTGTCAATGAAGATTTCCTTGCAAAGGGCGGCGGCTTGTTGTAAGATGGTCAGCATGAAACGAACGATCTTTGCGCTGCTCGCCGCGGCGCTGCTCTTCTCTTTGGCCGCCTGCGGTGCCGGGCCGGCGGATACGGCGATGGAAAAAAATAATACAAAACCCGTCGTCGTCACGACGCTTTTCCCCGCCTATGATTTTGCGCGTACGATCGCCGGGGAGCGGTGCGAGGTGTCGCTGCTCGTCCCGCCGGGGACGGAGGCGCACAGCTTCGAGCCCACGCCGCGCGATTTGCTGCGGATCGCCGACTGCGATCTGCTTGTCGCGAACGGCGGCGAATCGGAGGAATGGCTCGAGACCATGCTGGATGGGATCGACGGCGAGGTCCCGGTGCTGTATATGCTCGACTGCGTCGACGCCCTGGAGGAAGAGGAGAAAGAGGGCATGCAGGATCTCCACGAGGAAGAGCCTGAGGACGAGATCGAATACGACGAGCACGTCTGGACCTCGCCGCGCAACGCCATGGCGATCTGCCGGGCGATCTGTGACGAGCTTTGCGCGATCGACGCGGACGGAGCTGCGTATTACCGGCAAAACTGCGACGGCTACTGCGCTGAGCTCGAAGGGCTCGACGCCGCCTTTCGCGAGATCGTCGCGCAGGGAAGGCTCCATTGCCTGATCTTTGCCGACCGCTTCCCGGTGCGCTATTTCGTCGAGGAATACGGCCTTGACTATTACGCGGCCTTTCCCGGCTGCGCCGACGACGCCGAGCCGTCCGCCCGCACGGTCGCCTTTCTGATCGACCGCGTGCGCGAGGAAAGGGTCCCCGCGGTGTTTACGATCGAATATTCAAACGAAAAGATGGCGGATGTGATCTGCGAGGATACCGGCTGTAAAAAGCTGCTGTTCCACTCCTGCCATACGCTCAGCGCCGAAGATCTTGCGCGCGGCGAAACCTATCTGAGCCTGATGTGGGCCAATACCGAAAGCGTAAGGGAGGCGCTCGGCTGATGGCGATCTTAACATGTGAAAACGCGTCGTTCTCCTATGACGGCGTAACGGTGCTCGAGGGCGTCGACTTTTCGCTCAAGGCGGGGGACTATCTCTGCGTCGTGGGCGAAAACGGTTCCGGCAAGTCGACCCTGATCCGCGGGCTTTTGTCGCTCAAAGCGCCGTCGAAGGGCAGGATCACGCTCGGCGACGGGCTGAAAAAGACCGAGATCGGCTATCTCCCGCAGCAGACGAACATCCAGCGCGACTTTCCCGCGAGCGTGTGGGAGGTCGTGCTCTCCGGCTGTCTCAACTCGCTCGGCTCCCGTCTTACCTACAGCGCCGAGGATAAAAAGCGCGCGGCGGCCAATCTCGAGCGCATGGGCATCGAGGACCTCAAAGACAAAAGCTATCAGGAGCTCTCCGGCGGCCAGCAGCAGCGCGTGCTCCTGGCACGGGCGCTGTGTGCGACGAAAAAGCTCCTGCTCCTCGACGAGCCGGTGACCGGACTCGACCCCGTCGCGGCGGGGGAGATGTACAATCTCATCAAGCTTGTCAACCTCTGCGACGATATCTCCGTCATCATGGTCACGCACGATATCCACGAGGCGGTGCGCTATGCCACGCACATCCTCCATCTCGGCCATCGGCAGCTCTTCTTCGGCACGGCCGCGGAGTATAAAAAGAGCGCCCTCGCGCGCCGGTTTCTGGGAGGGAGCGGGATATGAGCGGACTTCTTTCCATGTTTTCCTATCATTTCATGCAGCGGGCGCTGCTGGTCGGCGTGCTGGTCAGCCTGTGCGCGGCGCTGCTCGGCGTGTCTCTGGTCTTAAAGCGCTATTCGATGATCGGCGACGGCCTTTCCCACGTCGGCTTCGGCGCGCTCGCGATCGCCTCGGCCTTCCATCTCGCGCCGCTGGCTGTGACGGTGCCCGTCGTCGTGATCGCCGCCGTTTTGCTGCTGCGACTGCGCAGCGACGGCCGCGTCAAGGGCGACGCCGCGATCGCGATCATTTCCTCCAGCGCGCTTGCGATCGGCGTGGTCGTCGTGTCCGTCACGCGGGGCATGAACACCGAGGTGACGAGCTACCTCTTCGGCAGCATCCTGTCGCTGAGCAGGGGAGACACGGTTTTGAGCGTGGTCTTGTCCCTCGCGGTGCTTGCGGTGTTCCTACTGCTGTATCCGCGGCTCTTCGCCGTCACCTTTGACGAGACCTTCGCCCGCGCCACCGGGACGCGCGCCGACCTTTACAACACACTGCTCGCCGTGCTGACGGCGGTGACGGTCGTGCTGGGCATGCGGATGATGGGCGCTCTGCTGATCTCCAGCCTTATCATCTTCCCGGCGCTCGGCGCGATGAAGATCTGCCACAGCTTCCGCGGCGTCGTGATCTGGGCGGCGGTGATCTCGGTCGTGTGCTTTCTCTTCGGCATGACGGCGTCGTATGTGTTCGAAACGCCGAGCGGCGCGAGCGTCGTGATCGCAGATCTCATCGCGTTCGGTTTCTGCTCGCTGTTTGCCAATCGAAAGTAAAAACAAGCCATAATATCCGGGGCAAAGCATCCGCTTTGCCCCGGATATTTGCATAAAACAACGCTGAAATAGTGCATATTCATAATAAAATGAATAATAATAAATAAAATCAAGAAAAATAAGAATATTTTTTCAAAAATTGCTTGACATCTCCATGCGCTTGTGCTATTCTCACAAACGTCAAGAACATTTCTTATGGCATCTGACGAAAGTGAGGAACAAAGCGATGAAAAAGATGAGTAAAATTTTGTGCATGCTGCTGAGCGTCGCCATGCTGCTTAGCCTGGCCGCCTGCGGAAGCAGTGCGAACACCGCCGCAAAAGGCGAAGCCAATCTCGCCGCCGCCTATGACAAGTATCTCTCCGGCTTCAGCACGAACGGCACGAACGGAACGCTGACGGTCGCCCTGTCGCCCGACTTCGCGCCGATGGAGTTTTATGACGTGGCCAAGAGCGGCGACGCCGCGATCGTCGGCTTCGACGTGCTGCTGGCCAACTACCTGGCCCAGGAGCTCGACATGAACCTTGCGTTGAAGCCCATGTCCTTTGATGCCTGCCAGGCTGCGGTGCAGACCGGAAACGTTGATATTGCGATCTCCGGCTTCTCCTGGACCTATGAACGCTCGCAGAACTACGAGCTCTCCGACTGGTACGTTGCCGGCGACAACGAGACCGAGCAGTCCATCATCTGCCTGAAGGAGAACGAAGGCAAGTTCACCAAGCCCGAGGACTTTGTCGGCGCCAAGATCGGCTATCAGGGCGCTTCGCTCCAGCAGGTACTGGTCGAGGAGACCTTCGGTGAGATGGACGTCGACATCAGCAATGTCTTCAGTGATCTCGGCACGGCTGTCGAGGCGCTCAAGGCCAAGCAGATCGACTTTCTGGCCGTCGCGCACGGCAACGGCGAATCCATCATCGCCAGCGCGAACGACTCGATCGCCTTTACCGGCTTTGACTTCGAGGTGGACGAGATCTATAAAAACAACGTCTGCCTGCTCCAGAAGGGCAACACCGAACTGCTGGAAAAGGTCAACGCCGCGCTTGCCAAGGCACTTGAAAACGATTACTACTCCGGCTGGTACGACGCCTGCAAGGTCTACGCCGGCGTCTCCACGCTCGACGAGCTGGGCTTTGACGACGAGGGCAACAAGATCACCGAATAATTCCCTCGGCCACATCACACAAGGGAGCTTCCGTCCATGACATTTCTAACGAACGTCGCCAATATTCTGGCGAAATACTGGCAGGTCTTTCTGATCCAGGGCATCGGCTATACGCTGCTGCTGTCCGTCATCGCGGTGGCCGGCGGCGCGTTCTTCGGCTCGCTGCTGGCGCTGGCCAAGCGCTCAAAACTGAAGATCTTAAAAGCGCTTGCCGCGATCCTGGTCGAGATCGTCAGAGGGACGCCTGTCCTGCTGCAGCTCTATATCGGCGTGTTCGTGTTCCCGATGATCATCCCGAAGCTCTCATCCCTGCCGTACATCTATTCCGTGTCGATCGTGCTGATCATCAACTCCAGCGCCTATGTCTCCGAGATCATCCGTTCCGGCATCGAGGCCGTGGACGTCGGCCAGATGGAGGCGGCGCGCTCCCTGGGTCTTACCCACACCACGGCGATGCTCTCCATCATCCTGCCGCAGGCGGTGAAAAACATCCTTCCCGCGCTCGGCAACGAGTTCATCATGGTCGTCAAGGAGACCTCGCTGGCCTCGACCTTCTTTGTCGGCGAGCTGATGACGGCGTATCTCAAGGTCAAGGGCTATACCTATCTGACGATGGAATGTCTCGCGATCGTCGGCGTGCTGTACTTCGCGCTGACCTATATCCTCTCGAAGATCCTCAAAGCGTTTGAAAGGCGGATGAAGGCGCATGCTTGATATCAAAAATATCTACAAGAACTTCGGCGACCTTCATGTGCTCAAGGGCGTTTCCACCCACGTGGAAAAGGGCGAGGTCATTGTGATCATCGGTGTGTCCGGCTCCGGCAAATCCACACTGCTGCGCTGCATGAACCTTCTCGAGGAGCCCACTTTCGGCGAGGTGTGGATGGAGGGCAAGCTGATGACGCCGCCCGACCCTTATCTGCACTTCGACGTGATCCGCGCGTCGAAAACGTATCAGAAGCTTGTCGAAAGCGGCCTAAGCGACGACGAGGCGATCCATAAGATCAAGGATGAGGACCTGCTGAAGGAAAAGCACCCGAAGACGGAGGGACCCGCGTACGCGGCGCTGCTGAAAAAGATCTACGACGAAAACGGGATCGACATCAACCTCGGCCGCCAGAAGATGGGCATGGTCTTCCAGAACTTCAACCTCTTCAACAATAAGACAGTGCTGGAAAACATCACGCTCGCACCGATCAAGATCGGAAAGCAGCGGCTCAAGGACGCGAAGAAGCGCGGCGAAACGCCCGACAAAACGCCGGACGATGTTGTGCGGGAGGCCAATGAAAAGGCCATGAAGCTCCTCACCCGTATCGGCCTGCAGGACAAGGCAAACGTGTATCCGTCCACGCTCTCCGGCGGGCAGAAGCAGCGTGTCGCGATCGTGCGCGCGCTGGCCATGGAGCCGGACGTCATGCTCTTTGACGAGCCGACCTCGGCGCTCGACCCCGAGATGGTGGGCGAAGTGCTCGACCTGATCCGCGACCTGGTCAAGGACGGCATGACCTCCGTCATCGTGACGCACGAGATGGGCTTTGCCAAGGAAGTGGCCGACCGCGTGATCTTCATGCACGACGGCGTGATCGCCGAGGAGGGCACGCCCGACGAAGTGTTCAATCATCCGAAAAACCCGCGCTGCAAAGAATTTTTAAGTAAAGTTCTGTATTGAGAAAATGAAAAAGAGGCAGAAGCGGGAACTATTTCGATAGTTTCCGCTTCTGCTTGCCTTACAGAGGTGTCCGTATGAACGAGGAGAAAAAGGCCACGCTCGCTTTCATCGACGAGACGGCGGCGGTATATAAAAAGATCGCGGATGAGATCTGGGAAAACCCGGAGCTGTCCTTAAAGGAATTCAAGTCCGCCGCGCTCTATTGTGAGGAGCTCAAAAAGCTGGGCTTCGCGGTGACAAAGGGGCTCTGCGGGATCGAAACGGCCTTTTGCGGCACGTTCGGCCACGGCGCGCCCGTGATCGGCATCCTGGGCGAATTCGATGCGCTCTCTTCTTTAAGCCAGGCGGCGGGGAAGACAGAGCCGGACGCGCTCGTCCCCGGCGGGGCGGGCCACGGCTGCGGGCACAATCTGCTCGGCGCGGGCTCGCTTGCCGCGGCTGCGGCCGTCAAGCACTATCTCGAGCAGACGGGAAAGAGCGGCACCGTGATCTTCTACGGCTGCCCCGGAGAGGAGGGCGGCAGCGGCAAGGCCTATATGGCGCGCGAGGGGCTGTGGAAGCAGCTTGACGCCGCGCTGAGCTGGCACCCCGGCGACGTCAACCAGGTCGAGACCGGCACGAACAACTCCTGCATCCAGGTGCTCTACAACTTCTCCGGCGTGGCGGCGCACGCGGCGGGCGACCCGTACAACGGCCGCAGTGCGCTCGACGCGGTGGAGCTGATGAACATCGGCGTCCAGTTCCTGCGCGAGCACATGACCGACGACTGCCGCATCCACTATGCGATCACAGACGCGGGCGGCGTCTCGCCCAACGTCGTGCAGGCCAAGGCCTCGGTGCTGTACATGGTGCGCGCGAACAAGGTGGCGGACTCGGTCGCGCTGCAAAAGCGCGTGGACGACATCGCAAGGGGCGCCGCACTGATGACGGGGACGAGCTTCAAGCGCGTGTTCATCGACGGCACGGCCGAGCTGCTGCCGAACTTTACGCTGGAGGACGTGCTCTACCGCAACATGGCCGAGATCGGCGTCCCGCAGCCGAGCGAGGAGGAGCTCGCCTTTGCCGCCGAGCTGAAAAAGAGCTTCCCGCCAGAGAAGGGTCTTCCCGGCGTCGGTGCGCGCGCCGACGCGGCGATCGCGGCCAAGGTGAGGGAGTGGAGCGAAAACGGCACCAGGCCGATCAACGATTTCCTCGCGCCGCTCTACCACGGCACGATCTTCAGCCCCGGCAGCACCGACGTAGGGGACGTGAGCTGGCTCACGCCCACGGCGCAGATCAACACGGCCACCTGGCCCTCCGGCATCCCGGGCCACAGCTGGCAGGTCGTGGCCTGCGGCAAGAGCAGCATGGCGCACAAGGCAATGCTCTATGCCGCCAAGTCGCTCGCCGGCGCGGCGATCGACCTTCTTGAGGACGCGGCGCTGCTTGAAAAGGCCAAAGCTGAGTTTGCCGAAAAGGCCGCATCCGGCTATGTCTGCCCGATCGAGGACGGCGCCGTCCCGATTGCGCTGTAAGTTTACCGCATAATGCCATATCTTTTGCAAAAAATAACCGCAGGATGACCGCCTGCGGTTATTTCATTGTTCGGTTTTAGCACTCAAATCAGGAGAGTGCTAACATTAACAGTTTGTTCATAAAATAGAGGATATTTGTTCAAAAATGTTTGGTATTTTATATACACAAAGAAACGAGAGACATGAAAAATCTCTCGACAATAACATCGGAGGTATTCATCATGTTTGAAATCATTCCGTTTGATCGTCATATTCGTCATCTTGCCGCTATGGATCCGTTCCGTGAGTTCGACGAGCTCGAACGCAGCTTCTTCGGCAGCAACAGCAGCATGGTTTCCGCGTTCCGCACCGACGTGATCGACACCGGCGACGCCTACAAGCTGGAGGCTGAGCTCCCCGGCTTTAACAAGGAAGACATCCAGCTCAACGTCGAGAACGACTGCCTGACCGTTACGGCCGAGCACAAGAGCGAGAAGAAGGAAGAGGACGAGAAGAAGAACTTTATCAAGCGCGAGCGCTTCTACGGCTCTTACACCCGCAGCTTCGACGTGTCCGGCATCAATGTCGACGGCATCGAGGCCACCTATGAAAACGGCGTTCTGACGCTGAACCTGCCGAAGAAGGCCGCCGAGATCCCCGCCAGCCGCAAGCTGGAGATCAAGTAAGAGATCATCCTGTAATCCCTCTTTTCAACATCCCCCATATACAAAAGCCGCCCGGCGGGAATTCCCGTCGGGCGGCTTGTCTTGTTGCGCACAGCGGGGGGAGTGGTTAGCTCCTCTCGCCGTGACTGTGTGATTTAATTGTCGTTTTCTTCGTGGGACGGGGAACCGACCCCTGTCCCATCGCTGTTATTCGATTATTATTGCGATTGGCTCATTGTAAGTGTCGATATTACTCTCGAGATAGTTTTCATTCTCTCGAAATAAATGAAAGGTAACTCGCATATCCATTGGCTCTTCATCTATGATCTTGATGATAAACACTAGCTTTCTCGGGACAGCAAAGCTTTCTTTAATGTGCTCAACTTCGCTGCAATACTGATTTAATAGGTCTACATCAATCGGGATACCTTTCTCAGTAAAATCAGAGAGATAAACAGAATTTAGGGCACATTCATACCCAGTGAGATCGATAAAAGATGACTTTAGGCTCTCTTTATCTGGTGGGCTTTGGCAATTGTTATAATCTAGGAATAGTGATTTTTCTTTGTATGTGAGGCTTTTTAGAAAACCTGCTATTTTTTCATTTTTATTTTTACACTGCAGATTAATACAATTCAATTGGCTCCCAAGTGGGCTATTTAAATATTTATCATTCAAGACTATCATTTTATCTCCCCTAAAAATCTTAACTCTTTTGCAATCGCATCAACGACTTCCTGGTTTTCTGGGACAGGGGACTGTCCCATGTCCCATGTCCCCCAGTGGGGGGAGTGATCAGCTCCTCTCGCCGTGACTGTGTGATTTAATTGTCGTTTTCTTCGTGGGACGGGGAACCGTCCCCTGTCCCATGTCCCATATAACCGCTCCCTTATCTTGTCAAAGAATATTGGGGTTATTTCCAGAATAACGTACAATATCAGGATACTCTTTTGCCCAGAATTTAAAAACGACTAAACCTTCATCAAATTTTTCCGGGTAGCTAAATGGGATTTCCACGCAGTAAGTTAATCTATGACGGACAATTTCGTCTCTTACATAAATCGGCAATTCGCCTGGTCGTCTGTAGCTGATTGTGAGGATCTCGCCTTTTTTAAGTTGGAATATTTTCTTACGCCATTCACTTGATATACTTATCTCCATTGCTGTGTCACTAATATTGTTTTTATAAATCTGCCTAAGCGTCATGTATAATCACCCCAGATATTCGCTCCACGATAATGGGACAAGGAACCGTCCCCTGTCACATTTTGACCGTCCCCTGTCCCAGATAGTTAGTCTGTCTCAAAGAGATGGTTTGAGACATTTACAGCATGGAGTTTATCACTAAAAACATATAGACCGACACAAACATCTTCTAGTTGAACTAAACTGACCTTTTGCTGACCAGTTGGAGATAAACACAGAATTTTATTGGAAGCGCCATCATCTTCTAACACGCAAAAATATAAACAGTTTTCGTAAAATACAGGTTTTCCATAAACTTCTTTCGGAAGATCTTTATCGAGATACATCCAAATAATGGCTGAAGACTTGTAGTCAAAAAAGGAGTATCCCGAATTTCCTTGCTGTCCATCAGATGCTTTATATTCGGTATAAAAAAGGATTGTACCAGTTTCATCATCTGCATACAGTATTTTAATATATCCGTTATCATTGTCAGTTAATTGTTGCAAATTCATGCCATTATGATCGCACGAAAAAATATTGCGGCCGCCATCGAAGGCATTTCCCTCACCGGCAGTAAAGAAAACTCTGTTTTTCGTGACGAGAAAGTTATAGATATTCCCCTCGGTTTCCGCTACAACTATCTCTTCTCCCGTTTTCAGGGAGTGCCTTATTATTTTCCCTTCATATTTTAAATCAAAAGGTATTTTGTACTCGATGTAAAACTCTTTATCGCTCAAATATTGCTGACAATAGAAGACTGCGTCTTCTGAAAATTGTACAAATGAACAGTCTTTGATTATCAGTTCATTCTTTTTAGAGTTAAAACAATACCTATAAAGATCATAATTATATAAAAAGATCTTTCCTTTCTCGTTTCGCTTTAGATAATATATACCATCATCTCTTATTACTATGCTGGAAATAATCCCATCGGCAAGCTTTATTCTTTTGCCTGTGATCTCATCGCAAACATACAAACCGTCAGTTCTGCTTTTTGAATAGTTTTGATGCAAATATGAATACTTGCTATATGCTACTACGTTTCCCGATTTGCATATTCTTCCTGTTTGTTCCCCGAGAATATTCCTATTTAATTCATAGCAATTTGGAATAATATCCGGACAAAACTGGCTTTCTGTATTCAAGATCTTATTATCACAGCCAGCGAGCAATAGGCTAAATAGTAAAATATATACCACCATTCGTTTCACTTTATATCTTCTCCAATAAAAGATAGAGGCTCCTGTGGGACAGGGGACGGTTCCAGATCGTCTCGGAGATGCGTTCGAGGCCGTAAGTGTAGCTGGTGGTCTGGCCGTTTTGGTTCTCGGAAATGACCACGCCGTCCCCATACAGAATATCCCACGTCAGCGTGGTTGTCAAATCTTTGCCGGGCTGCGGCGCAAATAATCCGCGCGACAGGGTGCTGTCGCGCGGACTTTTGCTTTATGCTCTTTTCCTTGCGCAGAGCCTCGGCTTCCAGTAATCGTCCCAATAGACAAACAGCTCGGCCACCAGGCTGACCGGCAGTGCGGCGAACACGTCGACCATCGAATGCTGCTTGACGAACGCCGTGGCGAGACAGATCATCACGACCACGAACGCCAGCAGAACTTTCCACACCGGCTTGAGATCCTTGTTTTTCAGCCCGACGGACAGAATGCCCATCGAGTACGCCACGTGCAGCGACGGGCATACGCCCGTCGAGGTGTCGAAGGAGTAGATAAAGGCCATCAGCCGGGTGAGGAAGTTGTCGCGCACGAACGCCTCCGGCCGCAGATCCTGGCGCGAGGGATAGAGGATGTAGATCGTCATCGCGATGAGCTGGGTGATGAAGATAAAGAGGGAGAGCTTGGAAAAGCTCTTAGGATCATACAGCAGCGTATAGATCAGTGATCCGAAAACCAGCGCGTACCAGAAGACGTAAAACACGGCGAAGTATTCGCAGAAGGGGATCATGTCGTCGAGCGCGCAGTGCATCGGATGGCAGATCTCCGGCGGGATCAGATTCTCGGTGAGAAAGTAGAAACTGAAATAAAAGAGCCAGCCGAAAATTGCCAGCTTCATATGGGAAAACTGGGGCGTATTGAGCTTTGAAAAACGGAATTCACGGTAATCAACTACCGGCTTCTTCATCGGTATATACCTCTATGGGAATGTTTTTGGGGTAAAGGCGTTTGGGTATGTTGCGGTACGGGATCACGGTGTGCTCCGGCAGCGAGGCGGCCATCTCGGTGATCGCGTCTTTCATGGCCTTGCAGATGCGCTCGCGCTCGGACTCGATCGGGGCGTCGGGGTCAAAGCGGACGGGCTTGCCGATCACGGTCTTGTGCAGCTTCGGCGCGTTGTAGACCGGGACGAAGAGCAGCGCCTGCTTCGTCTTCCTGTAATAAAACCGCGCGAGATCGACGAATTTGTCCTGAAAATCATACAGGATGTTGTTATAGCGCTTGTTCCACTCCGGAAAAATGATCATGCTGCGCCCCTCCTG